>CAMPIA010000153.1 GCA_946886175.1 uncultured Altererythrobacter sp. | reverse complement strand
GGTCGAGCCGGACGAGGCGCAGGCGATGATCGACACCTATTTCCAGCGCTTCCCCGGCATCCAGAAATACATCGTCCAAACGCTGGAGACGGTGCGCGAGCGCGGCTATTCGCAGACGCTGTTCGGGCGCAAGACCTGGTTCCCGCGCATCGGCTCGAAGAACCAGGCCGAGCGCCAGGGCAGCGAGCGCGCCGCGATCAACGCCCCGATCCAGGGCACCAGCGCCGACATCATCAAGCGCGCGATGGCGCGCATGACCCCCGCGCTGGCGGACGCCGGCCTCGGGCATGTGCGGATGCTGCTGCAGGTGCACGACGAACTGGTGTTCGAACTGCCCGAAGGCGACGTTGCCGCCGCCGCGCCGGTGATAGAGCGGGTGATGGCCGAAGCGGCGCTGCCGTCGGTGGAGCTCGAGGTTCCGCTCGGCATCGAAATCGGCTCGGGCCATAGCTGGGGAGCAGCGCATTGATCCGTCCGCGCCTCCGCCGCGCGCATCTGGGCAACCTGGCGGTGCTGGGGCTGATCGCGCTCGCGCTGTTCCTGGGGATCTTCTTCGTCTTCCAGACGATCGAGGCCGAGCGCAGCGAACGCGCGCAGATGCGCCAGACCAGCGAGATACTGCTGGAACTGCGCAACATCACGCGCGCCACGCTCAACGGTGAAACCGGCCAGCGCGGCTATCTCCTCACGCTCGACCGCCGCTATCTCGGGCCCTATCTGGTCGGGCGCGAGCAGTATCCGCCCGCCATGGACCGGCTGCGCGAGCGGGTGGGGCCGGATCCGACCGCACGCCAGCAGGAACTGCTCGACGAGATCGAGAGCCTCGCCGATTCGAAATTCTCCGAAATGCAGGAGACGGTCGAACTGATCGAGCGGCGCGAGGTGCTCGAAGCGCGGCGGCGAGTGCTCGACAACGAAGGCGCCGAGGTCATGGCCCGGCTGCGCCGCGCCACGCGCGACATGGAGCAGATCGAGAATCGCATCCTGGTCCAGGCTGCGAGCGAGACCGCGCGCGCCGAAGCCCGCGTGCTGCCGCTGCTCGGTGCGATCGTGCTCTTGTTGCTGGTCGCGCTCGGGCTCGGCTATCGCCTTGTCACCCGGGCTTCGCGGGCCGAGGCCGAAGCGGCGCAGGCGGCGGCGCTCGGCGAGGCGCGCGACCGGGCGGACCTGCTCGCGCGCGAGCTCAATCACCGGGTCAAGAACCTGTTCGCGGTGATCCTCGCGATCGTGCGCATGAGCGCCAAGGATTCGCCCGAGGCGAAGCCGGTGATCGAACGCATCTCGGAACGCATCCACGCGCTGCTGACCGCGCATGAGGTGACCCAGGGCACGCTCGAACGTCCGGTCGCCTCGCTCCGCGCGCTCGTCGAGACGACGCTCGCGCCCTATCGCTCGGACAAGCTGCCCGCCCGGATCGAGGGGCCGGAGGTCGAACTGCCGGCGAAGCAGGTCACCCCGCTCGGGCTCGTGCTGCACGAGCTCACCACCAACGCGGTCAAGTACGGCGCCTGGAGCCAGGGCTGCCTGATCGAGGTGACCTGGCGCAGGGAGGACGAGACGATCGTCATCGAGTGGCGCGAGGACTGCATGTCCGAAGGCAAGGAGCCCGAGCGCAAGGGGTTCGGCTCGATGCTGATGACCAGCGCCGCGCGCCAGCTGCGCGGCGAGATCGACCGGCGCTTCGGCGCGAACGGGGTCGAGGTGACGATCACCATCCCCGCCACGTCCTGACCGCCTCACCGCCCGCGCGCTTGCCAGCGTGCGCGCCAGCCAATAGGCCGCCGCAGATGTTCGAACGCTACGATCCGCGCAACTGGTCGATCGCCTGGGACGAAGTCGTCGTGGCCGCCGTCACGGTTTCCATCGCGGTCGCGCTGGCGCTGGTCGCGCACCGGGTGCTCTTCGCCCTGCTGAGCCGGATCGCGCGAATGTCGCATTCCGAGATGGACGGCGTGGTCTTCGAACGGCTGCGCGCGCCGCTGCGCTGGGCGCTGGTCGCGATCGCGATCTCGGTGGTCGGGCAGACCAACCCCAACGTCGAGGCCGTCTGGGCATGGGCCGCGCCGCTGCTGGTGCCGGCGCTGGTCGGCTGGGTGGCGCTCTCGCTCGTGCGCGCCTTCGCCGCCGGGCTCGAGATGCGCACCGAGCTGTCGTTCGATGCGGTGGCCGCACGCAGCCGGCGCACGCGGATCGCCATCCTCTCGCGCGCGGCGGCCTTCGTGATCGTGCTCATCACCGTGGCGATGATGTTGCTCGCGATCCCCGGCGTGCGCGACGTGGGGGTAACGCTGATGGCCTCGGCCGGCCTCGCCGCTCTCGCCGTCGGCGCCGCCGCCCAGCCCGCGCTCAGGTCGCTGATCGGGGGGCTGCAGATGGCTATTACCGAGCCGCTGCGGATCGGCGATCTGGTGGTCGTCGAAGGGCACACCGGCCGGGTCGAGGAAATCCGCATGAGCTTCGTGATCGTGCGCACCTGGGACGAGCGCGCGATCGTGGTGCCGACCAGCTCGTTCCTCGAGCACAGCTTCGAGAACTGGTCGCGCCAGAGCGAGATGCTGAGCGGGCCGGTCTATCTCCACCTCGACCCCGCGACCGAGATCGCGCCGATCCGCGCCGAGTTCGAGCGCTTCGTCGCCACCCGCAAGGAATGGGACGGGCGCACCGCCGAGCTGGTGATGACCGAAGCCTATCCCGAGAGCGTCGAGCTGCGCATAGGCGTGAGCGCGGCGACGATCGCCGACCTGTGGGTCCTGCGCAGCGATATCCGCGAACACATGCTCGAGTGGCTGCGCGTCGAGATGCCCGACGCGCTGATCCGCCACCGCCTGGGCGTGGAGGAAGCGAACGCGGCGGTGCAGCAGCCGAAGGTTTGAGCGCGAGCCCCGTCGTCCTCAGGTTTTAGCCGCCGTGCTTCTTCTCGCGGGTGGGTTCGACCATGCCTTCGCTGATGAAGCCGATCGGCATCACTTCGGCGGCGCGCTTCTTCAGTTCGCCGCGCATCTTGCGATACTCCTCCTCCATCTGCGGAGTGACCGTGGCGCGCGAATCCTCGAGCGCTTCGGCAAAGTCGGCCGCGGTCACCTGCTGCACTTCGCGGCCGGCGCGGCGCAGCGCGTTGAGGCCCGCGCGCCGGACCACATCCTCGAGATCGGCGCCGGTGAAGCGGTCGGTTTCGGCCGCGATCGCGGCGAGGTCGACGTCGCTCGCCATCGGCATGCTCTCGGTATGGATGCCGAGGATCTGCTCGCGCCCCTTCGCGTCGGGGGTGCCGACATAGACCAGTTCGTCGAACCGGCCCGGACGCAGCAGCGCGGGATCGACCAGAGTGGGCCGATTGGTCGCGCCGATCACCACCACCGATTGCAGTTCCTCGAGCCCGTCCATCTCGGCGAGGATCGTGTTGACCACCCGCCCGGTAACCTGCGGCTCGCCCTGCCCGCTGCCGCGCGCGGGCACGAGGCTGTCGATCTCGTCGATGAACACCACGCACGGCGCCACCGCGCGGGCGCGCTGGAACATGCGCGCGATCTGCTGCTCGCTCTCGCCGTACCATTTCGAGAGCAGATCCGAACTCTTCATCGAAATGAAGTTCGCCTCGGCCTCCTTGGCCACCGCCTTGGCGAGCAATGTCTTGCCGGTCCCCGGAGGTCCGAACAGCAGGAAGCCCTTGGCGGGGCGAATGCCGAGCCGGCGGAACGCCTCGGGGTTCTTGAGCGGCAGCTCGATCCCCTCCTTGAGCATGTCGATCGCGTCGTCGACCCCGCCCACATCGTCCCAGCCGACCCGCGGCACCTGGACCATGACTTCGCGCATGGCGCTGGGCTGGACGCGCTTCAGCGCCGAAAGGAAGTCCTCGCGCGTGACCGACAGGTTGTCGAGCACCTCGGGCGGAATCGTGCGTTCGTCGAGATCGAGCCGGGGCATGATCCGCCGCACCGCGTCGATCG
This sequence comes from uncultured Altererythrobacter sp., assembly GCA_946886175.1. The sequence goes on along the minus strand of CAMPIA010000153.1, from coordinate 390 downwards.
CCGCCTCGCGCGCGAGCGCGGCGATATCCGCACCGACGAAGCCGTGCGTCACCCGCGCCAGCTCGTCGAGATCGACCCGGTCGCCCAGCGGCATGCCCCGGGTATGGATCGAGAGGATTTCGCGCCGACCCTTCTCGTCGGGCACGCCGATCACGATCTCGCGGTCGAAACGGCCCGGGCGGCGCAGCGCCTCGTCGATCGCGTCGGGCCGGTTGGTCGCCGCGATGACCACGAGGTTGGAGCGCGCTTCGAGCCCGTCCATCAGCGTCAGCAATTGCGCGACCAGGCGCTTTTCCGCCTCGCCGTGCACTTGCGCGCGCTTGGGCGCGATCGAGTCGATCTCGTCGATGAACACGATCGCGGGCGCGGACTTGGTCGCCTGCTCGAACA
>CAMPIA010000152.1 GCA_946886175.1 uncultured Altererythrobacter sp. | reverse complement strand
GCCGAGCCCGCGGGCGCATCGACCGCGACACGCCGGGCGTGCGCGGCGGCGGGAGCCGAGGCGATTGCGGCGATCGCGAGATAGGCGAGGGGGCGCATTGCTGAGTCCGGACCTTAGGGCGTCTCGACCACCCATTCGTCGCCGGCCTTGCGCACCGACACCCCGAGGAGCGGGCCGAGCGCCGCCGGGTCGTCGCGTAGCGGAGCGATCATCACGCTTCCGCTGACCGGGCTGGCGGCGCTTCCGGCCGCGACGCGATAGCGCACCCCGGTCGCCCGGGCCAGATCGCCGACCACCCCGGCAAGGCTCGCCTGCGTGAAGGTGAAACGGCCGTCGCGCCACTCGCCGACCTGGGCCAGCGGGACGGCCGAAACCGTGTAATCGGCCGAACCGCGCAGGCTCACCAGGCGGTCGCCGGGTTCGAGCCGCACGTTCTGCGCGGCCGGGTTGAACAGCACCACGCCTTCGGACACCGCGACGGTCAGATCGTCGGCGTCGAGCTGCACGTCGAACGTCGTCCCGGCATCCACCAGCGTGGCCTCGCCCGCCTCGAGCCGGAACGGATGCGCATCGTCGTGGCGCACGTCGAACAGCGCCTGACCCGCCTCGAGCCGAGCGAAACGCGGATCGTCCTCATCGAGCGCGATCCGCGAGCCACCGCCGAGTTCGATCGTGCTGCCGTCGGCGAGCGCGATGGTGCGCGTCTCGCCCGGCGCGGTTTCGTAGATGCGCCCGTCGCCCCCCATCTGCCACGCACCGAACGCGGCCAGCCCGACCAGGCAAGCGGCCAGCGCCGCGCCGAACCAGCGCCGGCTTCCGGCCGGGGCCACATTGTCGGCGTCGTTGGCGGCGGACGGCGCGGCGGCGAGCGCCCCGGCTCCCTCGAGCGCGGCTACGGCGACCCGGTCGTAGGCTTGCGCGTGCGCGGGGCTCGCCTCGAGCCAGACGGTGAAGCCGTCCCAGTCGTCGAACGCGGGGTCGCCGGTGCGCACGGCCCACGCCGTCGCCTCCTCGATCGCGGAATCGTCATGCGGCATCGGCCGAACCTCCTGCGAGGAAGACGGAGACGATCGGGTTAAACCTCATCCAGCCGCTCCTTCAGTTCGGCGAGCGCGCGATAGGCGCGCCGCAGGTCGCTTTCGACCGTGCTCAGGCTCACCCCGAATTCTTCGGCGACCTGTCGCTGCGCAACATCGTCGACCCGGTGGCGCCGGAAGATCGCCGCCGCGCGCGGGTCGAGATCTTCGAGCGTCCGGTCGACCAGGCCCGCGAACTGCCGTGCCGCGACGACCCGCTCTGCCGAAGGATTCTCCGCCACTCCCGGCGCGCCGGCGCTGGCCTCGCTCCAGTCGCGATCGCGCTGCGCCGCCTGGACCTGCGAGCGGTATCGGTCGATCATCAGCGTGTTGGCCGCGCGGAACAGATAGGCGACGGGGGACGCGATCGGGCCGGTGTCGCGCGCGGAAATCTTCAGCCACAGCTCCTGCAACAGATCCTCGCCCGCGTCGCCGGCGCCGCGCGCGGCGAAGAAGCGCAGCAGCCGGTCCCGGCTGTCGAGAAAGGCCCTCTCGAGGCCGCTAGGAGGATGGCTATCGGGCAAGGTGACTCGCGGCTAATACGAACCGGAGACGCCGAAAACAATGCGGATGGCGCAGGGGTCACCGCGCCAACTGGGCGAGCGCTGTCTGTTCGGGGAGCTGCGACAGGTCGGTGGACGCGACCTCGTCGGTGTGGACGTGGAAGTGGGCCAGGCGTGCCGAGCCGAAGTGGGTCGTGATCGCGGTATCGGTCGCGTCGCGGCCGCGGGCCATGACGATGCGCCCGATGCGCGGTCGGTTGTGGCGCGCGTCGAAGGTGTACCAGCGCCCGCCGAGATAGGCTTCGAACCAGGCGGAGAAATCCATCGGCGCGTCGATCGGATCGATGCCGATATCGCCCAGATAGCCGGTGCAATAGCGCGCCGGGATGTTGATCGCCCGGCACAGGGTTATGGCCAGATGGGCGAAATCGCGGCAGACGCCGAAGCGTTCGTCGAACGCCGATCGCGCGGTCCGCTCGGTGCTCGCCTTCATGTAGTCGAACTCGATCCGCTCGTGGGTGGCGTCGACCAGTGCCTGGACCCGCGCCCAGCCGCCGGTGTGCCGGCCGGCGATCTCCCACGCCTCGTCGACCAGCAGGCTGACCTCGCAATAGCGCGAGCTCAAGAGGTAGCCGAGCGCCGCGTCGGGCAGATCTTCGATCGGATGTTGCCGCGCATCTGGCACCACCGGATCGGGGAGGCCCGAATCCTCGATGATGAAGTCGCTCCGCAACGCGATGCCGCCCGGCGGCGCGGTCAGCCGCGTGCAGACGTTCCCGAACTGGTCCGTGAACTGCCGCGCCGGGACGTTCGGATCGGTCACGAGCATTTTGAGGGTGCGCAGATCGTTCTGCCGCTCGGGTCGCACGTTGAGCAGCGCGAGCATCGGCACCGCAACATCGGTTTCGAAGCCGATGTCGAACCCTGCGCGGATCAGCATGAGATGGGTGCCTTATGGGGAAAATCGGGATGGCTGGTGGCGACTTCCAACTGCTTGATGCGCACGTCGACCTCCATGTCGACATGGCTGTCCTGCAGCCCGCGCCAGGTGCCCGACAGCGGCACCGCCTGCGCCGGGTCGCGCGCCACCGCCACCCGGATGAGGCCGCGATTGCCGACGATGCCGTTGGTGGGATCGAACTCGATCCAGCCCGAGCCGGGCAGAAACACCCGGATCCAGGCGTGGGTGCTGTGCCCGCCGACGCGCTCCGCGTCGTTTTCCGGCTGATAGAGGTAGCCGGAGACGAATCGCGCGGCGAACCCCAACGCGCGCGCGGCCTCCATCATCAGGACCGCGAAATCCCGGCAGGTTCCCGATCCCCGAGCCAGGGTTTCCAGGGGCGGCTGAATGCCCTTGGTCTCGCGCCGGTTGTATTCGAAGCCGGCCTTGACGCTCTCGGTCATGTCCTTGAGCAGAGCGAGCGTGCCCGAACCGTTGCCATGCCTGACGAAACGGCGGGCCCAGCTGTCGATTTCGCGGTCGCGGTCGGGATAGCCGCGCTCGATCGAGCGCAGCAGGTCGGGCATGTCCTCGGCCGAATAGGTGAAGGGATAGGTCTGCGCATAGGGCTCGACCGCGATGTCCGCTTCGCACATCGGCAGATGTTCGACCTCTGCGGCGCCGCGAACCTCGAGTTCGTCCGAGCGCGTGGCGAAGGTGGCAACGGCGACTGCGTTGCCGAACACGTCCTGCAGCCAGCGGAGCGATTGCGGCTCCGGCGAAATCGCCAGCGTCGCGCTCAGCACGCGCTGGTCGAAGCTCTCGCGCGGGCGCACGAGAATGCGGTGCTCGCCGAAGGCGACGTCGCGGCGGTAACGATACCGGGTGGTGTGGTTGATCGATACTGTCGGCATGGCTGGCCCGGCTGGAAGGAAGCTGCGAAGGGGACAAATGGCCCGCCTCACACTGCTAAACCCGTCAGACCCCGATCCGGTCCGGAGTTTCGCCCCGGATTCGCCAACCAGTCCGTTCGTGCTGGTCGGCGACCATGCCGGAGCGGCGATCCCCGCGGCGCTCGGGGACCTCGGATTGCAGGCCGAAGACCGGCGCCGCCACATTTCGCTGGATATCGGCTCCGAGCAACTCGGGATAGCGCTGGCGCGGCGCCTCCAGGCACCGTTTCTGATGCAGAGCTATTCGCGGCTGGTGGTGGACTGCAATCGCAATCCCGCGGATCCCGGCTCGATCGCGGAGGAAAGCGATGGGACGCCGGTGCCGGGAAATCGCGATCTGAGCGATGCCGAACGCGACGCGCGTCTGACGGAGATTTTCCAGCCTTATCATCGGGCGATCGAAGCCATGCTCGACCGGCGGCGCGCGCAAGACCGGGCGACCGTGTTCGTCTCGCTCCACAGCTTTACCCCGGTTCTGAACGGCCATCGCCGTCCGTGGGAGATCGGCGTGCTCCACGACGGCCATCGCGACGATCTGGCGCTGCGCCTGCTGAACGTGCTCGGATCGACCGGCCACGTGATCGGCGACAACGAGCCCTATGCGATGGATTCCACCGATTACACCGTGCCCGCCCACGCCTTCAGCCGCGATCTTCCCTATGTCGAAATCGAAGTGCGGCAGGATCTGCTCGCCGCGAATCCGGAAGGCCTGGCCCGCCTGCTCGGCGAATGCCTGGAGGCGGCTCTCTGATGCCTCGAGCGAACAACCACTGCAAATTTTGGAAAAACGCGCTTGGCGGAGACGGAGGGATTCGAACCCTCGATACCCGGTAAAGAGTATGGTTCCTTAGCAGGGAACTGGTTTCAGCCACTCACCCACGTCTCCGCACG
>CAMPIA010000151.1 GCA_946886175.1 uncultured Altererythrobacter sp. | reverse complement strand
TACGCGGTCGCGGCGATCCTCGTGCTCGCGTTCGCGGCGCTCGCGCTGTTCGGCGAGGCGCGCCAGCCGCAAGCCCTGCCCCAATCTTCCGCCTCCGCTCCGCTCGAAGCCCTGCCCGCCACGCCGGAGGAAGAAGGGACGATCCTCTCCGCGCTCGGGACCGGCGATGCGCAGGCGCGCAACGCCGCCACGCCGTTTGCCGATACCGATCCGGCCCCCGCGCGCCCGTTCGCGTTCCGCGGCACCTCGGCCGACCGGGTGCGGGCGCGCGACTGTCTCGCGCTCGCCGCGATGGCGGAGGCGGGCGCGGGCGAGGCCGATCAGCGCGCGGTGATGCAGGTGATCCTCAACCGCGTGCGCCACCCGGCCTTCGCGAACACCGTGTGCGGCGTGATCTTCCAGGGCTCCGAGCGCCCGACGGGGTGCCAGTTCACCTTCACCTGCGATGGATCGCTCGCGCGCTCCTATCCCGAGAGCCTGCGCCGTGTGGCGCGGGCGCGCGCCACCGAAGCGCTCGGCGGATACGTCCACGCACCGGTCGGCACCGCGACGCACTACCACGCCGACTATGTCTATCCGGCCTGGAGCGGCGAGCTCGACAAGATCGCCGCGGTCGGGCCGCACCTGTTCTTCCGCTGGCCCGGCTGGTGGGGGACCAATGCGGCGATGTCCGCGCGCTATGCCGGCGGCGAGCCCGATCCGCTGGCGCTGCGGGAGGCGGCGCAGGAGGTCGAGCGGCCCGCCGATCTGCTCCCGCGTCTTGCCGAGCAGGGTACCGCGGTCCGCACGATCACCGCCGCCACGCTCCAATCCGCCTCGACTCCCGCGACCGAGCCCGCCGCCGCCGCCAGCACGGCGAACGGCGCGCCCGCGCCGGGCGTCCATTTCGTGCTCGTCGCGCGCGGCGATTCGCCCCAGGCGCTGGTCGAACGCGCGCGGGCGCTGTGCCCGGGCGCCAACTACTGCCAGGTCTATGGCTGGGCCGAGGCGGACGCGATCCCCACCCGGTTGCCTCTGTCGGACGCGGCGCGCAGCGCACTTCGCTTCAGCTTCCTCCCCGCGCGCGCGGGCAATGCGGAGGCGGTCTATTTCGATTGCGGACTCTTCCCCTCTCCGCCGAGCGGCGCGTGCCTCCCGCGCGCCCGGCCCTGACGGCGAAACCCGGCGCGGTTAGCCGAAAGTAAAGCATATCGGGCTATCTCGCGCGGATGGCGATGACGAGTCTGTTCAAGGGGCGTTCGGCGCCGGCGGCGCTCGCGGCCACCGCGCCCTCCGAACCGGGCGACGGCGCCGATCCGTCGCTGCGCGCGCGCGTGCTCGACGAGTTCGAGCGCGCCGGCATCGCGTGGATCTGGGCAACCGATGCCGAAGGCCGGCTCTCCTATCTCTCGGAACAGGCGCTCGCCACGCTGGGCGACCGCGCCGCGGGCATCGTCGGCCAGCCGCTGGAGTCGGTGCTCGAGGACGCAGACGATGGCGGCTCGGACGGCTCGGGGCGGCCACTGCGGTTCCGGCTCAAGGCGCGGCAGAAGCTGCGCGAACAGGTCGTGCGGCTGATCCCCGCCCCGGCCGCGCAAGGCGTGCGGTCGGCCTGGTGGGCGCTGTCGGGCCATCCCGCGTTCGACGGCGAGGGCGCGTTCGTCGGCTATCGCGGCAGCGCCAAGGACGTGACCGCCGAATACGAGCGCAAGCTGGCCGATTCGCGCCTCGCGGACTTCGATTCGCTCACCGGCCTCGCCAACCGCCACACCATCGACCGCCAGCTCGACGGCACGCTTGCCGCCTACCGCGCCTCGGGCCGCGCCTGCGCGCTGATGATGCTCGATCTCGACAAGTTCAAGCGGGTCAACGACACGCTCGGGCACCAGGCGGGCGACGCGCTGCTGATCCAGGTCGCCGAGCGGCTCACCGCGATCGTCGGCAAGCGCGGCGTGGTCGCGCGGCTCGGCGGCGACGAATTCCAGGTCATGCTGCCCGACCTCGACGACCGTGGCGCACTCGGCGAGCTGACGCAGAAGGTGATCCAGATCGTCTCCCAGCCCTACGCGCTCGACGATAAGCGCGCGGTGATCGGCGCGTCGGTCGGGATCGCGATCGCGCCGTTCGACGGCGACACGCGCGAAGACCTCGTGCGCGGCGCAGACCTTGCGCTCTATGCGGCGAAGAACGGTGGGCGCGGCCAGTTCCGCTTCTACACCACCGATCTCAAGGACGAGGAACAGGAACGCGACGCGCTGCTCGACGACTTGCGCGCCGCGCTCGCCAACCGCGAGCTCGCACTGCATTATCAGCCGGTGGTCGACATCGCGACCGGCCATGTCGTGTGCCTCGAGGCGCTGATGCGGTGGGAGCATCCCGAGCGCGGGTTCGTCAGCCCCGCGCAGTTCATCCCCGCGGCAGAGGAAAGCGATCTCATCGTCGCGCTGGGCGAATGGGCGCTGCGGACCGCCTGCGAAGCGGCGACGCGCTGGCCCGAAACGGTGCGCGTCGCGGTCAACGTCTCGCCGGTGCAGTTCTCCAGCGTCAGCTTCCCCGCGACGGTCGCGAACGTGCTCGCGCACACCGGCCTCGCGCCCGGCCGGCTCGAGCTCGAACTGACCGAGAGCGTGTTCGTGGGCGACAGCGACGAGACCGAGCGCATGTTCCGCAGCCTCAAGGACCTCGGCGTGCGCCTGGCGCTCGACGATTTCGGCACCGGCTACTCCTCGCTCAGCTATCTGCGCGCGGCGCCGTTCGACAAGATCAAGGTCGACAAGAGCTTCGTCGATTCCTGCACCCAGCAGGACAAGAACAGCGCCAAGATCATCGCCGCGATCGTGGGCCTGTCGAACGCGCTCAACATGGAAACCACGGTCGAGGGGGTGGAGGCGTTCGACCAGCTCGAAGTGGTCAAGGCGATGGGCGCGAAGCTCGTCCAGGGCTACATCTACTCGCGCCCGCTGCCCGAAGCGCGGGTCCACGAAATGATCGCGAGCGGCGAATTCGCGATCGAGCCGGCCGGCCCCGAAACCTACCGGCCCGACCGCCGCTCGGTCTATCGCCGCGTCGGCGCGATCCACGAGGATTACTATTACAACGCGGTCATGCGCGATCTGTCGCGCACCGGCGCCGGGCTCGAAGGGATCGTCGGTCTGCGCAAGGACACGCCGCTCGTGCTCGATCTGGGTGACGGGCAGCTCGCGGTCGGCGTCGTCTCGCGGGTCGAGGATGCCGAGTTCGCGATCGAGTTCGAGACCCCGCTGGTCGACGACGGCGCGGGCGGCCTGTGCACCCGCCACCGCGTATCGCGCTACACCATCGCCGCCGCGGGCCTGCCCGAACGGCCGGGCGCCGCCGGGCCGACCGAAGGCCGGCGCAACGAATCGCGGCCGCAATTCATCGAAGTCGCGCCGGGAGCCGCGCGCGCGGGCTGACCGCCCTTCGCTTCACCGCTTGCCATCCGCCCCCGCCGACGGCACCTTGCCGCAAACGGAAAGCGGGGAATGCAGGATGGGAACAGGCGGCAACGGTCCGACATACGACGAGGTCGTCCTCGGCCGGCGCAGCATTCGCGGGTTCCTCGACAAACCGGTGCCGCGCGAACTGGTCGGCGACGTGATCGGGATGGCGATGCGCGCGCCTTCTTCGTTCAACAATCAGTGCTGGAACTTCACGGTGGTCACCGGCGCGCCGCTCGACGCGATCCGGCGCGGCAATGCCGAGGGCACCCTCGCCGGCAAGCCCGACAGCCGCGAGTTCCGCCGCTTCGACAAAGTGCCCGATCTCCACCGGGGCCGCCAGATCGAGATCGCCAAGCAGCTGTTCGGCGCGATGGGCATCGAGCGCGAGGACAAGGACGGGCGGCAGGACTGGGTCCTGCGCGGCTTCCGCCAGTTCGACGCGCCGGTCTCGATCGTCGTCACCTATGACCGCGTGCTGCTCGGCAGCGACATCGCGCCATTCGATTGCGGCGCGGTGACCAACGCGCTGGTCAACGCCGCCTGGTCGCGCGGCCTGGGCTGCGTGATCAACTCGCAAGGCATCATGCAAAGCCCCGTAGTGCGCGAGCACGCGGGCGTCCCGGAGGATCAGGTCATCATGATCTGCGTCGCGATGGGCTGGCCCGACGAGGATTTCCCGGCAAACGCGGTGGTGAGCAACCGCAAGCCGGTGGAGGATGCCGTGCGGTTCGTGGGCTTCGATTGAAGATCGCAGGCGAACCGAACCGGTAGCGACTTGCGCCTACCGCAGGCTCACCACGTTGTCGCTCGCGGGCAGTTCGCGGCGGCCGCGGTAGAGACTGGCCATCGGCTCGTCCTCGACCACGATCTGCTGCGCGTCGCCGAAGCCGTTGAAGCCGGTCTTCATCGCCGCGCCGTAGGCGCCGAGCATGCCGATCTCGA
>CAMPIA010000150.1 GCA_946886175.1 uncultured Altererythrobacter sp. | reverse complement strand
GACGTTCCAACCATGCGTGAAGGTCGCCCGCGAGCGCTCCGGCACGCGCGACGAAGGATTGCGGGAGATCGGCGGCGTCCTCCTCGTCGGAGAAATCGAGCACGGCTTCGACTTCGGCGGAGAGCGCCAGCACTGCATCGCGCCAGATATCCGCCTTGCGCGACAGCGCGCCGCCCGCCAGCGCCATCGCCGAGCGGCGCTGGAGCTCGGTTTCGGCCGTCAGGAGGTCGGCGAGCCCCTCCGCCTCCGCGAGATCGATCCGGCCGTTGGCGAACGCGCGCCGGGTGAACTCGCCCGGAGTCGCCGCACGCAATCCGGGCGCATCGCCGAGGGCGCGTTCGACCGCCGCGACCACCGCTCGCCCGCCGTGCAGGTGCAGTTCGGCGACATCCTCTCCGGTCGCGGTCCCCGGCCCCGGCAGCCACAGCACCAGCGCGCGGTCGAGTTCGCTGCCATCGGCGTCGCGCAAGGTCCTCGCCGCGGCCTTGCGCGGCTCGGGCAAGCCTCCCGCAAGGATGTGCAAGGCATCGCCTGCCGCCGGGCCGCTGACCCGCACCACCGCGATCCCCGCGGGCGGTGCACCGCTCGACAGCGCGAAGATCGTCTCGGCGGGCAAGCGGGGCTCAGGCGTTCGAATCGTCGCCCTTCGGCTTCGTCTGATTCGCGCGCGACGCGCCCTCGACGAAGCTCTGGAACATCTTGAGCCCCATCTGCCCCATCGGCGCGAGCTGGCGCGCATAGTCCTGCAACTGCTCGGGGTTGCTCACGCCCTTCATCGCCTTGCTCATCATGTCGACATAAACGTCGTTCGCCTTGCCCACGTCGGGCAGGCCCATGAAGGTCCGGGCCTCTTCGGGCGAGCAATCGATCTCGATATGGACCTTCATCGCGTTTCCTCCGTTGGGGTCGGGAGACAAGCTGGGTTTGCCACTGCCCGGGTGCAAGCGTTACGCACCGGCGAGGCACAGGGAAAGGGAAGAACCGCATGAGCGAAACCGCCGCTATCGAGACACTCTCGGCCAACGACAGCTTCAACGCCTATGTCGCGCGGCCCGAGGGCGCCCCGCGCGCCGCGATCGTGGTGATCCAAGAGATCTTCGGCGTGAACGCGGGCATTCGCCGCAAGTGCGACCGGCTCGCCGAAGACGGCTATCTCGCGGTCGCGCCCGACCTGTTCTGGCGGATCGAGCCCGGGGTCGAGCTCGATCCCGACATCGAGCCCGAGTTCAAGCGCGCGCTCGACCTGATGGGCAAGTTCAACCAGGACCAGGGGATTCGCGACATCGAGGCGGCGATCCACTGGGTCCGGCGGCACGAGAAGATCGAGCGCGTCGGCGCGGTCGGCTACTGCCTCGGCGGACGGCTCGCCTATATGACCGCCGCGCGCACCGACATCGACGCCTCGGTCGGCTATTACGCGGTCGGGATCGACGGGCTGCTGCGCGAGAAACACGCGATCGCCAAGCCGCTGATGCTCCACATCCCGACCGAGGACGGATTCGTCGACCAGGACACCCAGAAGGCGATGCACGAGGGGCTCGACGATCACCCGAAAGTCACCCTGCACGACTATCCCGGGCTCGATCACGGGTTCGCGACCGAGTTCGGCAAGCGCCGCGACGAGGACGGCGCGACCTTGGCGGACAAGCGGACCGCGGGGTTCTTCGCCGAGCATCTGGGCCGATGATCAACCGCGCAACCTGGCGTTTTTCGGGCAATGTCGCCACGCGCTTCGTGCTCCCCGCGATCCTGCTCGCGCTGACCGTGCTGTTCGCGCTGTGGACGCCGGCGCGCTGGGGGCTCGCGATCACCCTGCCCCTGCTCGCGATCGCGGTGTGGGATTTCATCCAGGACGAGCACACGCTGCGGCGCAACTATCCGCTGCTCGCCCGCGTGCGCTGGATCATGGAGGATCTGCGCCCCTACGCCCGCGCCTATGTCGTCGAAGGCGATCTCGAGGGCCGGCCGTTCAACCACGACGAGCGCGCGCTGGTTTACGCGCGCTCCAAGGGCGAGCTCGATTCGCATCCGTTCGGGACCGAGCTCGACGTCTATTCGGCCGAGTACGAATGGCTTGCGCACTCGATCGTGCCCAACGAGCAGGCCCCCCCCGAGTGGCGCACCGACATCGGCGGTTCGCAATGCTCGAAGCCCTATTCCGCCTCGCTGCTGAACATTTCGGCGATGAGCTTCGGCTCGCTCTCGGCCAATGCGATCCTCGCGCTCAACAAGGGCGCGGCGGAAGGCGGATTCTACCACGACACCGGCGAGGGCGGCATTTCGCGCTATCACCGCGAACACGGCGGCGACCTGGTGTGGGAAATCGGCAGCGGCTATTTCGGTTGCCGCGACCGCGAGGGCCGGTTCGATCCCGAACAGTTCGCCGAGAGCGCGCAGCTCGATCAGGTCAAGATGATCGAGATCAAATTGAGCCAGGGGGCCAAACCCGGCCATGGCGGGGTTCTGCCGGGCGCCAAGGTCACCGCCGAGATCGCCGGAGCCCGGGGCGTCGTGCAGGGCGTGGACTGCATTTCGCCGGCAGCCCATTCGGCATTCTCGACCCCCGTCGGCCTGCTGGAATGGGCCGCGCAACTGCGCGACCTGTCGGGCGGAAAGCCGATCGGCGTGAAGCTCTGCGTCGGCAAGCTGCACGAAGTCTTCGCGCTGATGAAAGCGATGCGCGAGACCGGCATCCGGCTCGACTATATCGTCGTCGACGGGGCCGAGGGCGGCACCGGGGCCGCGCCGGTCGAGCTGTCGAACCGGGTGGGCATGCCGATGCGCGAGGGGCTGATCGTCTTGCGCAACGCGCTCGTCGGCTGCGACCTCAAGGACGAAGTGCGGCTCGCCGCCGCCGGAAAGGTCCATTCGGGCGCCGGGATGGCGATGAATTTCGGGCTCGGCGCCGACTGGTGCAACGCCGGGCGCGCCTTCATGTTCGCGCTGGGCTGCGTCCAGTCGATGCGCTGCCACGACGACACCTGCCCCACGGGCGTCGCGACGCAGGACGCCACGCGCCAACGCGGGCTGGTGGTGATGGACAAGGCCGAACGGGTGACCCGGTTCCAGCGCCATACCCTGCATGCGCTGCGCGAAATGGTCGTCGCGATGGGCCTGGAGAACCCGTGGCAGATCGAGCCGTGCAACATCTCCGAACGGCAGAACAGCGCGCGCTCGGACAGCATCGACCTGATCTACAACTTCCTCGAGAAAGGCGAACTGCTGGACGATCCCGGCGCGACCCAATACGCGCGGGACTGGAAATACGCGCGCGCGGACAGTTTCGCGAAGGCGCTATGAAGGCGGCGTGACAGCCGGCAGGCCGCCGGGCACCGTCAGGCGGCCTGGCGGGGGCGCTGTAGAAAGTCTTTCACCGCCGACAGAACACTGCTCCCCACGCGCCCACGCAGCGCGGCGACGACCGGTTCGGGATCGCCACTGGTGGCGTCGAACCGGTGCATCCGCCAACTTGGAAAGCAGCGCGCCAAGATCGAATGGCGCGAAAGCACGGCCAGGTCGCGGTGGCGCGGATCATTGCGCAGCACGCCGAGCAACTCGTCGAGCCGCTGCGGCGGACCTTCGATGAATTGCAGAAACGCCTCGCCGGTGAAGACCAGGAAGCCGGTGACGTCGCGCTGCGGATTGTTCCGCGCCGAACTGGCGATGATATCGAAAACGTCGGCAGCAGAGGCGTGGGCCGCGGCTTTGCTGGTGTAAATGATCTGGTCCATGCGACACCTTCCAAGCGAGAAATGCCGCTTACCTTGAAATGCCTACTTTTTCCTTAGCGTTTCAAGAACATAACCCGCGCGCTGCGCCACGCCGACGCGAGGCAGATCAACCAGGCCATAGCCGTAATCGCGCCACGCCGCGGTTACCGCCGCATCGCTGGCGAGCGCGTCCTGCCAATCCTGAATCCGCTCCTCGTCCGGCCGATAGATCGCCTGCCACGGCGGTGCGCGGAAGACGGGGCCGTCGTAACGCAGCTCGCGGCAGGCGCGGTCGATGTCGTGGGGGACCGTGAGCTCCGCAAGCCGCAGGAAGCCGACAATGTCGGGAAAGCCGCGGTCGAACACGGTCGTCCCGCCACGCTCGCCCGCCGCGCGATAGGCGGTGAGTTCGGCATCGAACATCGCGCGCGCGAAGCCCGCCGGATCGTCGGCCCGCAGCGCCATGCCGCCCGGAGCTTTGAGGATCGCGCGCGCGACTTCGGGTTCGGCCGCGATTCCGCGGTGTGCGAGTTCTTCCAGCAGGGTGGACTTGCCCGTCCCGGGACCGCCGGTGACAACCGCGCGTACCGGGCCGGGCATACCGCGCGCCTACTGGTTCATCGTCGCGAAGAAGTCCTCGTTGGTCTTGGAATCCTTCATCTTGTCGAGGAGGAATTCCATCGCGTCGATC
>CAMPIA010000149.1 GCA_946886175.1 uncultured Altererythrobacter sp. | reverse complement strand
GAACCCCCGACACGCGGATTATGATTCCGCTGCTCTAACCAGCTGAGCTACTCCGCCCCAAGGGGCAGCCGGAGGCGCAGGCTCGTCCGGCAGGCGGCGCATTTAGGGCGGGTGCCGGGCCCGGTCAACGCTCAAATTCCGGGTTCGGCGTTACCGCTCGCTGGCCGCCTTGTTCATGCGCAGGACCTTGGCCGCAAGGCCGCGATTGACCGCCCGGTCGAGCGCGTGGCGAATCTCGGGCACCGAGCGCGCGAGTTGCGACAGCGCGTCGCGATCGAACACCGCGATGCGCATCGGATTGGTGACGGTGACCGAGGCGGTCGCGCGTTCGCCCGAGACGAGGCTCATTTCGCCGAGGAAGTCGCCCGTGCCGCACACGCCCACGAGGCGGCCGTCGTGTTCGATCGCGGCGGCGCCGCCCGCGATATAGACCAGCGGCGGACCAGTCTCGCCCTGCCGGATCAGCACTTCACCGACCGCGGCGTCGCGCCATTCGAGCAGCCCGAGCATGCGGCGCTGGCTGGCCGGCTCCTCGACGCGCAGGACATGCTCGAGCAGTTCGCGCTCCTCCCGGTCCATGTCGCCCATGCGAGATCGGTAGCGCAGGATCGCGAGTTGCGCCGCGTTGGCAAGGACGAACAGCGCGACCCAGAACAGCGCCGGACCGAACTGCCGCGCCATCGCCAGATGCACGAGCGCGGCGATCCCCGCCCCGAGCGCCAACATGCGCAGGCGGCGCATCGAGGTGACCAGCATCGCGGCGACCAGCAATAGCGCCGCGAGATGCGCGAGCGCCGTGCCCGGATCGACGAATTCGCCCATACCGCCTCCTTCGCGCGCAGTGCGCGCTCAGATCTGCGCCCGGCCCCTGAAAGCGTACTTGCGGACTTCTTCCCACGGTCCGCCCAGATACCGGTATAGCGCAAGGCCCGCAAAGGCAAAGCCGCGCGGCTCGAGCGCCGCCTCCAGCTCCGCCTGGAGCGCCCTGGCTTCGCTGGGGGAGACTTTGTTCTGGATCGTCACATGAAGGCGCGGCGGGTGCTGGTCCTGCGCGGTGAGCAGCCCGTGGAAGCTCGCGGCGAGCCGTTCGCGCAGCGCGAGCATGGCGGGGCTCGCGAGCCGCAGCGCTGTGCCGCCGCCAAGCGACATCATTCCCTCGAGCCGCGCGGATGGCGGCGCATGTTCGCGCGCGGCGGCCGCAAGCGCGTCGCGCACCTCCGCTTCGCAAAACGGCGGCAAGGCGTGAAACAGGGTGACGTGCGCCTCGAGGAAATTGCGTTCGGGCGGATAATGCGCCGCGCGCAGACGAGTCGCCCAGCGGTGAAGATCCGGCGGCAGCAGCGCGGTTACGATCAGCGGCGCGAGGCTCGCCGCCCCGGTCACATCTCTCCGCGCTGCCGGCGCAGCTCGAACCACTTGTCGACCGCTTCCTGATGCGCGGCATAATCCGTGTTGAACTCGTGCCCGCCGCTGCCGTCCGCGACCATGTAGAGCGCGTCCGTATCCGCCGGGTTCAGCACCGCCGCGATGCTCTTGCGACCCGGATTGGTGATCGGGCCCTTCGGCAGGCCGGCCATCGAATAGGTGTTGTAGTCGTTGACCGCCGCGATCTCCGACTGACGGATACGGCGGCCGAGCGGCTTGCCCTTGGTGATCGGATAGATGATCGTCGGGTCGGCCTGGAGATACATCCCCTTCTTCACCCGGTTCGAATAGAGCCCGGCGACCATGCGCCGCTCGCTCGGCAGCGCGGTTTCCTTCTCGACGATCGAGGCCAGCGTCACCGCCTCCTGGATGGTGTCGACCGCGATGTCCGGCGCGCGCTTGGGCCAGGCTTCGGCAAGATAATTGCGCATCGCCGCCTGCATCCGTGCCAGCACCTCGATGCGCGATTCGCCGCGCTCGAAGGCGTAGGTATCGGGCAGCACCGAGCCTTCCTCGGGCACCGGAATCTCGCCGGTGAGCAGCGGCTCGGCCATCAGCCGCTCGTAGACCATGATCGAGGGCATGCCCTCGGGGATGGTGACGAAACGGCGGATCACCTCGCCGTGCTGGA
This sequence comes from uncultured Altererythrobacter sp., assembly GCA_946886175.1. The sequence continues at coordinate 2,346 of CAMPIA010000149.1, read as the reverse complement.
ATATCTCGTGAATGCCGCCGATGCCGACGCCGGCCGGGAGCAGGAACTCGCCTGCCTGGATCGGGTCCGAGCCGCCGAACAGCTTGGCGCGCAGCAGGAAGCCGTCTGCCGAGGTGATCAGGCCCTCGTCCTCCAGCTTTTCCGCCGCCGCGGTCAGCGTAGAACCCGAGGGGACGATGAACGAGGTATCCTCCTCGACCTGCGCGGAGCCGAACACCAGCCCGCTGCTTAACACGAGCGCGAGCAGCGCCAGGGCGGCGAGCACCCCGGCGACGATGCAGCCCTTGCGGCGCATGTCAGTCGACCTTCTTCATCACCAGGCTGGCATTGGTCCCGCCGAAGCCGAAGCTGTTGTTCAGCACGGCGTTGACCTCGCGCTTTTTCGCGGTGTGCGGCACCAGATCGACGCCTTCGGTCCCTTCGTCGGGATCGTCGAGGTTGAGCGTGGGCGGCACGATCTGGTCGCGGATCGCGAGGATGCAGAAGATGCTCTCCACCGCACCCGCGCCGCCGAGCAGATGCCCGATGGCGGACTTGGTGCTCGACATCGAGGCGCCGCTGAGATCGTCGCCAAGCACGCGCTTCACCGCGGCGAGCTCGATCGTGTCGGCCATCGTCGAGGTGCCGTGCGCATTGACGTAATCGATGTCGCCGGGTTCGAGCCCGGCCTTCTTCATCGCCATGCGCATCGCCAGCTCGGCGCCCTTGCCTTCGGGGTGCGGCGCGGTGACGTGGTAGGCGTCGCCCGAGAGGCCATATCCGACCACTTCGGCGTAGATCTTCGCACCGCGCGCCTTGGCGTGTTCGTATTCCTCGAGCACGACCACGCCCGCGCCCTCGCCCATGACGAAGCCGTCGCGACCCTTGTCATAAGGGCGGCTCGCTTCGGTCGGACGGTCGTTCATGGACATGTTGAGCGCGCGCGCCTGCGCGAAGCCGGCCACGCCGAGCGGGTTGATCGTACCTTCCGCGCCGCCCGCCAGCATGACGTCGGCATCGCCGTCGCGGATCATCCGCGCGGCGTCGCCGATCGAGTGCGCGCCGGTCGAACACGCGGTGACGACCGCGTGGTTCGGCCCCATCAGGCCGTATTTGATCGAGACCTGCCCGCTGATGAGGTTGATCAGGCGGCCGTGGACGAAGTGGGGGCTGACGCGGGCCGGGCCGCGCTCGTGCAGCACGATCGATTCGCTCTCGATACCCGGCAGCCCGCCGATGCCCGAGCCGATCGACACGCCGGTGCGCAGCTTCAGATCATCGTCCATATCGACGAGGCCGGCGTCCTCGAGCGCCTGTCCGGCGGCATCGATGCCGTAGATGATAAACGGATCGACCTGGCGCTGGACCTTGTGGTCGACGCGCTTGTCCGGATCGAAGCCCCACTCGTGGTCCTTCGACTTGACCTCGCAGGCGATGGTGCACTTCTGGTTGCTCGCGTCGAAACGGGTGATCTGGGCCGCCCCGCTCTTGCCGGCGATGAGATTGGCCCACGTTGTTTCGACGTCAGCGCCCAGCGGAGTGACGAGGCCCAGACCGGTTACGACGACACGGCGCATGCAATTCTCCTAGAAAAAGAACAGGCCCAACCCCCATTCGGGCTGAGCCTGCCTTGCCCTCGCAGCGGCGAGGGTCGAAGCCCGCCGCGCCTCTCGCAAGAGGCGCGGCAAGGGGGCGGATCAGCCCTTGTGCTCTTCGATGTACTTGGTCGCGTCGCCGACGGTGGTGATCTTCTCGGCTGCGTCGTCGGGGATTTCGACGCCGAACTCTTCCTCGAAAGCCATCACCAGCTCGACGATGTCGAGGCTGTCGGCGCCCAGGTCGTCGATGAAGCTCGCATCCTGCGTGACCTTGTCGGCCTCGACGCCCAGATGCTCGACGACGATCTTCTGCACGCGGTCGGCGGTATCGCTCATATTATGCCCTCTATGTGCTGGGGGGTTATGGATTGGCTTTCGCCCTAATGAACGGCGCGGATTAGCGCAAGGGTCTCGAATTGGCGCGCTCTTCGGGCTCCAGGATTTCCCGGGCTGCGATTTCGGCCCCTCCTCAGGATGGCAGGATGTTGTTACAGGGGCCGTGTGTGAACCTGGCCGCTCGTCCCCGAGGCCGGCGAGCGCAAGCGAACGCCCGTCTCGAAGGACCCGTTGCCAGGCATGAACGCCGCCTCCAAGACCAACCCCATCACTGCGGCAGGCTATGCCGCGCTCAAGGCGCGCTACGACCGCCTGCTCGGGACCGAGCGGCCCGCGGTGGTCGAGATCGTCAGTTGGGCCGCGGGCAACGGGGATCGCAGCGAGAACGGCGATTACATCTACGGCCGCAAGCGCATGCGCGAGATCGACCGCG
>CAMPIA010000148.1 GCA_946886175.1 uncultured Altererythrobacter sp. | reverse complement strand
GACCGTCTCGGACACGCGCACGCCGGCCGACGACACCTCGGGCGATATCCTCGCCCGGCGGATCGAAGCGGCGGGCCATCGCCTCGCCGCGCGCGCGATCGAGCGCGACGATGCCGACGCCATCGTGGCGCGGCTCCACAACTGGATCGACGATCCCGAGATCGACACCGTGATCGCCACCGGCGGCACCGGCCTCACCGGCCGCGACGTCACTCCCGAGGCGCTCGCCCGCGTCGGGAGCAAGGACATCCCCGGCTTCGGCGAGCTGTTCCGCTGGCTCAGCTACCGCACCATCGGCACCAGTACGATCCAGAGCCGCGCCTGCGCGGTGCTGGCGCGCGGCACTTACGTCTTCGCCCTCCCGGGTTCGAACGGCGCGGTGAAGGACGGCTGGGACCTGATCCTCGCCGAACAGCTCGACAGCCGCAATCGCCCCTGCAACTTCGTCGATCTGATGCCGCGGCTGAAAGAGCAGTAGCCTCCAGGATCGCTAGAGCACGAGGCGAAGGATGATGTCCTCGTCCGCCTGCTCGCCGACCATGAAGGCATAGGGTCCGACTTCCTCGAAGCCATAGCGCGCGTAGAAGCGCCGGGCACGGGTGTTCTCGCTGAACACCGAGAGATAGAGATCGCGCGCGCCGCGCTCGCGCGCCTGCACGAACGCCCACGCCATCAACTCGGCAGCAACCCCCGTGCCGCGCGCTTCGGAGGCAAGGTAGAGCTGATGGAGTTCGGCCGCGGAGCCGGGCGCTTCGACCGGAAGCTTGAGCGGTCCGAGTTTCAGGTAGCCGACGGCCCGCCCGGAGTGCTCGACGACGCGAATTGCAAACGCTTCGTCCGCGATCTGCTCGCTCCAGCGAGACGGGCCCTGCTCGGACAGAAAGGCGCTCAGGTCCTCGGGCCGGTACAGATGCCCGAATGTCTCGGTGAAGGTCTTCGCGAACAGAGCGGAGAGCGTGTCCGCATCCTCCGCCACCGCGTCTCTGTAGCTGATTGGGCTCATAGGCGCGGCGCTAGCCGACCGCGTGCCACGCTGCCAGCCTCTACGTTCACGATCGGCAGAGCGCGCTTGAGACTCGAAGATGTTCCTTGTATGTTCCGCAAAATGGAACGTCGTCCCGAACCCCAGGTCCACGGCCGCGGCGCGCAATCGGGCGCAGCGCCGACGCGGTTCGGTCTCGCCACGCGCGAAGCCGACGGGGACTGGCGCGATCATATGGAGGCGCTCGACGGTCCGCCGGTCAAGCTGCGCACCACGGTGACCGAGGAGCGGCCGAAGACGATCCTCTCGTTCAACCGCTCGCCCGACATCGCCTTCGACCGCTCGATCAACGCCTATCGCGGATGCGAGCACGGCTGCGTCTATTGTTTCGCCCGTCCTACGCACGCCTATCACGATCTCTCGCCGGGCCTCGATTTCGAGACGAAGCTGTTCGCCAAACCCGACGCCGCGCGGCTGCTACGCGAGACGCTGGCCAAGCCGAAATACAGGCCGCGCCCGATTGCGATGGGCACCAACACCGATCCTTATCAGCCGATCGAGCGGCGCTACCGCATCACGCGCCACGTGCTCGAGGTCTGCCTCGACGCGCGCCATCCGGTCACGATCACCACCAAGTCCGACCGCGTGCTCGACGATCTCGACCTACTGACGGAACTGGCGCGGCGCAGTCTGGCCGCGGTGGCGATCTCGGTCACGACCTTCGATCCCAAGCTCTCGGGCAAGCTCGAACCGCGCGCCGCCGCGCCCGCCAAGCGACTGGCGGCGCTGGGCGCTCTGGTCGCAGCGGGCGTGCCCGCGCATTGCTCGGTCGCGCCGGTCATTCCGGCGATTACCGACGAATTCATGGAGGACATCGTGGCCCGCGCCGCCGCACTCGGCGTACGCTCCGCCGGGTGGATTCCGCTGCGCCTGCCGCACGAAGTCGCCCCGCTGTTCCGCGAATGGCTCTCGGTCCATTTCCCCGACCGCGGCGACAAGGTGATGAGCATCGTCCGCTCGATCCGCGGCGGCAAGGACAACGATCCCGACTTCTTCACCCGCATGAAACCGAGCGGCATCTGGGCCGACCTCTTCCGCGCCCGCTTCAAACTCGCCTGCAAACGCGCGGGCATCGGCAAGGAACGCTTCGAGCTGGACTGCTCGCAGTTCAGGCCGCCCGAGGTGGGCGGGCAGATGCGGTTGCTGTAAAATCCTCCCAGGCACGGGGAGGATATTTAGGGCGCATAGCTCTCCAGATAACCGCAGCTCGTGCAGCGCCAGGCGACGATCTCGAGCTTGTCCGCCTTGTTCGTCTTGAGGCCCCACCACTTCGTCCGCGGCTTGCCCCGATGCCATGCGCCGACCATCGGCATGGAGTAATCCCCCGCGTCGATGGTGAAGCCCTCCTCCATCCGCCGGCCGCATTTGGGGCAGGTCTTGCTGGCCGCCATCTACGCCTCCTCCAGCCGGTAGTCGGCGAACCGCTCGCGCAGGTCTTTCTTGCTGATCTTGCCGGTGGCGGTGTGGGGGATGTCGTCGACGAACTCGACCGCGTCGGGCAGCCACCATTTGGCGACGAGCGGCTTCAAGTGCTCGATCACCTCGTCGGCCGAGCACTCGCAGCCCGCCTTGCGGACCACGAACAGCACCGGGCGCTCGTCCCACTTCGAATGCGGCATGCCGATCGCGGCGGCTTCGGCGACCTTGGGATGCCCGCAGGCGGCGTTCTCGAGCTCGACCGAGCTGATCCACTCGCCACCGGACTTGATCACGTCCTTGGTCCGGTCGGTCAGCTGCAGCGTGCCGTCGGGATGGAGGATGCCGACATCGCCGGTGTCGAACCAGCCGTCGGCGGTTACCGCGTCCTCCTCCCCCTTGAAATAGCGCTTGATGATCCACGGCCCGCGGATCTGCAATGCGCCCGAACTCTCCCCGTCGCGCGGCAACTCTTTCGTCCAGTCGTCGAGATCCACCGTGCGCAGCTCGACCCCGAACACCGGGCGGCCCTGGCGCGCGACGATATCGACCTGCTCCTCGAACGAGAGCGTGTCCCAGTCGTGCGTCGGAGCGCCCACGGTGCCGATCGGCGAAGTCTCGGTCATGCCCCAGGCGTGCGCCACCCGGCTGCCGTTCTTCATCAGCCGCTCGATCATGAAGCGCGGCGCGGCCGAGCCGCCGATGATCGCCTGCTGCAGCTTCGGCAGCGGCGTGCCGGTGGCGTCGCAATGCTGGAACATCGCGAGCCACACGGTCGGCACGCCGGCCGAATGGGTCACCCCTTCGCGCTCCATCAGCTCGCACAGCACCGCCGGATCGTTGACCGCCGAATAGACGAACTTCACCCCGGTCATCGCGCCCGCCCACGGCAGGCCCCAGCTCGCGGCGTGGAACATCGGCACCACCGGCAGCATCACGCTGCGCGCGTCGAAGTCGAAGCTGTTGGGCTGGATGCCCGCCATCGCGTGCATCATGGTGGAGCGGTGTTCGTAAAGCACGCCCTTGGGATGCCCGGTCGTCCCGCTGGTGTAGCACAGCATGCACGGATCGCGCTCGCCGACTTGGGCCCACTCGGTATCGCCGTCGTGCGCGCCGATCCAGTCCTCGAAGCCGATGCCCGAAAAGCCCGCCGGGGGATCGTAGCAGATATAGTGCTCGATCGTCGTCCACTGATCGCGCATCTTGTCGACGATCGGCTGGAACGCCGCGTCGTAGAGCAGCACGCGATCCTCGGCGTGGTTGGCGATATATTCGAGCTGATCCTCGAACAGTCGCGGGTTGATCGTGTGCAGCACCCCGCCCGCGCCGACCGCGCCGTACCAGCTCACCAGGTGGCGCGAATGGTTCATCGCCAGCGTCGCGATCCGGTCGCCCTTTGCGATCCCGAGCGCACGCAGCGCCTGCGTCATCCGCAGCGCGTCGTGGCGGATGCTCGCCCAGGTCGCGCGGGTCTCGCTGCCATCGGCCCAGTGCGTGACATGCTCGCGCGGCCCGTGCTCGCGCGCCGCATGGTCGATCAGATGGCTGACCACCAGATCCCAGTCTTGCATGGCTCCGAGCATCGCATTTCTCTCCCGTTCGATTTCTCTTTGCCACTTTCATGCCGCCGCTTGCGCGGCTTGGCAATCGGCGGGAGAGCCGGGAAATGAGCGCGCCGCAGCTAGCCGCCCCGGTTTCGGGCGCAGATGGGCCGACCTCGATCTTCCTCGTCCGCGAACTATTGCCGCAAGGCGGCTATTGCCGGCGTGTTCGGCGGCATCCTGGAGATGAGCTTCCGACAAGAGGCGGGGGAACGTGGCCTCCCCGTCCTCGCAGCGCCGCGAAGGTTGAAGGGCGACACGCGGCATCGGTATCGTTGGTAGCGGAGGAGGGACTCGAACCCCCGACACGCGGATTATGATTCCGCTGCTCTAACCAGCTGAGCTACTCCG
>CAMPIA010000147.1 GCA_946886175.1 uncultured Altererythrobacter sp. | reverse complement strand
CGGTCAACCTGCGTGGCCTCGGGCCCACGCGCACGCTGGTGCTGCTCAACGGCGGCCGGCTCGCCAATTCGCCGATCGGGGTGCCTTCGGTCGACGCCAACCTGCTGCCCGCCGCGGCGATCGGCCGGATCGAGGTGCTCAAGGACGGCGCGGCTGCGACGTACGGGTCCGACGCGATCGGCGGCGTGGTCAACTTCATCACCAACAAGCAACTCGACGGGCTGGTGGTCAGCGGCGATTACCGCTTCATCGACGGGTCCGACGGCGACTGGACCGCCTCGGCGGCGTTCGGCGGCGGAACCGGGGGGCTGCGGGTGCTCGCCAGCTTCGGCTACCAGCATCGCTCGCCGCTGGCCGCGATCGATCGCGACTTCGCGATTCGTCCGTTCACCGAAAACCCGGCCGGCGGCTTCACCCAGGGCGGCAACCCGGCCGCGTTCCTGCCTTTTGCCTTCTATCCCGGCACCTTCATCGGGCTGACCGGCGGCTTCGAGGTCGATCGCGGCTGCGACGATCTGGGTGGGGTGCCGGTCGACAATTCGGTTCCAACCAATATCGATACCGCGACCCGCTGCGCCACGCAGTATTCGATATTCGACCTGCTAGTGGAGAAGGAAGACCGCTGGCAGGCCTACCTCGAAACCGAGATCGACCTGACCGACGAAATCGCGCTCGAGCTGTCGGGCCTGCTCGGCCATACGGAGATTTCCGCGAACACCTCGCCCAGCTACATCCTGCTCAACACGCCGACGCCGGGCCTCGCCAACCCGATCGGCTCGCAGTTCTTCGTGCCCCCGAACAATCCCGGCCTGATCGCCTATCGTGCGGAAAACCCCGACCAGTTCCCGCTGGGTGCGAACAGCGCGCTGTTCGCCGCGGGCGTGTTTCGCACCGCGCTGCTGGGAGGCAATCCCAATTTCAGCCCGAACGGGATCGATGGGGCCGCACCGGCGACGCGGGACGGCGAATCGATGCGCTTTTCCGGCGCGTTTCGCGGCCAGCATTCGGACGCGTTCAACTGGGAGCTGAGCGGTGTCTATCACAAGTATATCCGGGAATCGGTCGGCTTCGACACGGTGATCGACCGCGTCCAACTCGCGCTTCGCGGCCTCGGCGGAGAGGACTGCGACCCGCTGACCGGCACGCCGGGCGTGGGCCCGTGCATGTTCTACAACCCGTTCTCGAACGCGATCGACGTGAATCCGGTCACCGGAGAAACCAACTCCGATTTCAACTCGGCGGTCGCGAACGACCCGGCGATTTTCAACTATTTCACCAAGAAATCGAGCAGCCGGCTTTCGAACACGCTCAAGGTCGCGAACTTCATCGTCAGCGGCAACACCGGGATCAGTCTCGGCGGCGGCAACGGGATAGGTTACGCGATCGGTGCCCAATACCGGCGCAACGACTATCGCGGGACTTATGGCCCGTTCAACGACCTGGACATCTATCCCTGCCCCGCTTCGCTCGACTTCGAGGTCGATAGCTGCGCCCGCGAAATCGGTCTGTTCGGATTCCTCGGATCGGACCGGGCCAACGCCAGTTCGCAGGATGTCTACGCGGTCTTCGGAGAGTTGCAGATCCCGATCGGCGACCGCGTGGATATCCAGCTCGCCGCGCGCTACGAGGATTATGGCGGCGGGGTCGGGTCCACCTTCGATCCCAAGGCGAGCGCACGCTTCCAGGTCACCGACTGGCTCGCGCTGCGCGGATCGTATCAGACGACCTTCCGCGCGCCGCCGTCGAACTACCTGACCGCAGGCGATTTCCTCACCTCGCTCCAGTTCGTCGGCGGCTCGTTCCGCGCGGTGCGGGTGAACGACGATCCTGCGCTGATCCCCGAGAGCGCCGAAAGCTACGGCGGCGGCGTGCTGCTCGATCTCGGCCGCTTCACCGCGAGCCTCGACTACTGGAAGTACGACTTCTCCGACGATATCGTGGCCGAACCGCTCTCGGGCCTGCTCAATTCGGTGTTCGACAGCACCCTCGGCTCGAGCACGCCCGGAACAGCGACGGCGGACTGCTCGAACCCGCTGGCGACCCGTTTCACCTTCTCGGGCGGCCCGGCCAACGGCGGCTGCGGAGCGCTCACCCCCACGCTGGCCGACGTGACCACGATCGACACGTTCTATACCAACGGCGCGGGGCTCTCGACCTCGGGGTTCGACTTCCTCGCGAACTACCGCGGCGATTTCGGCGCGGAAGGCTCCTGGGGTCTCGGCGTCACCGCCAGCTACGTGATCGACTATCAGACCAACGATTTTTTCATCGGCAGCGATCTGATCCAGCCGGGCTTTTCGGCGGTCGGCAAGCTCAACTATCAGACCACCGCCTATCCGCTGCCCGAATGGAAGTTGAACGGCCATGCCGACATAGGCTGGCGCGACCACAATGCGCGCCTCACGGTGACGCATATCCGGGGCTACACCGATCAGCGACTGACCGAGGGCACCCCCGGGTACGACATCCCGGGTTTCACCACGCTCGATTTCACGCTGCGGCTCGGGCTGCCGATGGACACCGACCTGACGCTGTCGGTGCTCAATCTGCTCGACGAGGAGCCGGGGTTCGCGGCGCTCGACTACAACTACGATCCGTTCACCGCCAACCCGCTGGGGCGCAACTTCAAGGTGGGCATTCGCAAGGAATTCTGATCCTCCCCAGGATCGCGTAAACTCGAGAGGCCCGGCATCGTATGATGCCGGGCCTTCTTATCACTACTATCGCCTTTCAGGAGCGAACGTGAACGACGCATCGAACATGGATCTTGCAAATGTCCTCGCGCCGCATGCCGCCGAACAGGACGGCTGCTGGACCGGCTCGCCCGGGCCCGCGATGGGGCAGCGCCTGTTCGGCGGGCAGGCGATCGCGCAGGCGCTGATGGCCGCCTCGCTCGAGGAGGACGTCGATCGCCTCGCGCACTCGCTGCATTGCTACTTCCTCAAACCGGGCATCGCCGAAGCACCGGTCGATTACCGCGTCACCCATCTCACGGCCGGACAGAGCTTCGCGACGCGCCGGGTCGAGGGGTGGCAGGGCGAATTGCGCATCTTCTCGATGATCGCCTCGTTCCACCGGCCCGAGGTCGGTTTCCGCCATGCGATCGAGAGCCCCATTCCACTCGACGTAGAGGCCGCCGTCGCCGCGCTCGGCGAATGGCGCGAGCGCCATGCGGACGCGCAGGAGAACCCGATCGCCGACCGGCTTCAGCGCCGCCCGGTCGAGATCGTTCCGCTCGATCCCTCGGCGGTTTTCGGCCGCCGTCCGCGCGAGCCGCAAGCGGCCTCGTGGATGCGCATGCGCGAGCCGGCGCGCGCCGGCCCCGCCATGCAGCGCGCGCTGCTCGCTTACGCTTCGGACATGCTGTTCCTGCGCAACGCGATGCTGCCGCACGGCATCCGCCCCGGCGGTCACGAGGTGCAGGCGACGAGCCTCGACCACGCGCTCTGGTTCCATGAGACGCCCGACTTCGACCGGTGGCACCTGTTCGTCGCCGATAGCCCCTGGGCCGGCGGCGCGCGCGGCCTGAACCGCGGGCACTTCTTCGCCGAGGACGGCGCGCTGATCGCCACCGCACAACAGGAATGCCTGATGCGCCCGCGCGGCGAGGCGCTCGGTCGCGCGATCGAGCAGGAGGAGAGCCGGTGAGCGAAGGGAGCTTCGCCGAACGCAGGCTACCCTGACACCGGGACACGCGAGAGAGGAGCATGCCATGTCGCTATTCGATCTGACCGGAAAGGTCGCCCTTATCACCGGCTCGAGCCGCGGGATCGGCCGCGCAATCGCCGAGGAGCTCGCCGCGCACGGCGCCAAAGTCGTGATCTCGAGCCGCAAGCAGGACGTATGCGACGAGGTCGCAGCCACGATCGAGGCCGAGTACGGCGCAGGCAGCGCGATCGCGATCGCGGCCAGCATCTCGGACAAGGCGCAGCTCGAAGATCTGTTCGCGCGCACCAAGCAGGAGCTGGGCCCGGTCGATATCCTGATCTGCAATGCCGCGACCAATCCCTATTACGGGCCGATGGACGGGATCGCGGACGACCAGTTCCGCAAGATTTTCGACAACAATGTGCTTTCCAACCACTGGCTGATGCAGTTCGCCCTGCCCGACATGCGCGCAAGGGGTGACGGCGCGATCGTCGTGGTCAGCTCGATCGGCGGCCTGCGCGCCTCGACCACGATCGGCGCCTATGGAGTATCGAAAGCCGCCGATCTCCAGCTCGTGCGCAACGCCGCGGCCGAGAACGGCGAACACGGCGTGCGGGTCAACGCGATCGCGCCGGGGCTGGTGAAGACCGACTTCGCCAAGGCTTTATGGGACAATCCCAAGGCGCTCGCCGCGATCGAAGCGCGCCTGCCGATGCGCCGCATCGGGGAGCCGCGCGATATTGCGGGTGCCGCGGTCTATCTCGCCTCCCCGGCCGCGAGATGGATCACCGG
>CAMPIA010000146.1 GCA_946886175.1 uncultured Altererythrobacter sp. | reverse complement strand
GCCTTGAACTCGGGGCGCAGCGCCTCGCGAAAGGCGACCGCCTTGGCCGCGACGATGTGCATCAGCGGGCCGCCCTGCATCCCGGGGAAGACCGCGCTGTTGACCTTCTTCGCAATGGCTTCGTCGTTGGTCAGGATCACGCCCGAGCGCGGGCCGCGCAGGCTCTTGTGCGTGGTGGTGGTCACGACGTGCGCGTGCGGGAAGGGGGAGGGGTGTGCACCCCCGGCGACGAGGCCGGAGAAGTGCGACATGTCGACCATCAGCCATGCGCCGACCGCATCGGCGATCTCGCGGAACTTCGCGAAATCCCACTGGCGGGAATAGGCGGTGCCGCCCGCGATGATGAGCTTGGGCTTATGCTCGTGCGCGAGCTTCTCGACCTGCTCCATGTCGAGCAGCTCGTCGTCCTTGCGCACGCCGTAGGGCACGGGCGTGAACCACTTGCCGCTCATGTTCACGGGGGATCCGTGGGTCAGGTGCCCGCCCGAATTGAGATCCAGCCCCATGAAGCTGTCGCCGGGGCTCAGCAGCGCGAGGAACACCGCCTGGTTCATCTGGCTGCCGCTGTTGGGCTGGACGTTGGCGAACGCGCAGCCGAACAGCTCCTTCGCGCGCTCGATCGCGAGCGTTTCGACCACGTCGGCATATTCGCAGCCGCCGTAGTAGCGCTTGCCCGGATAGCCTTCGGCATACTTGTTGGTGAACACGCTGCCCGCCGCCTCGAGCACGGCCTTGCTGGCGATGTTCTCGCTCGCGATCAGCTCGATCTTGTTGCGCTGGCGCTGGAGCTCGTCGTTCACCGCCTGCGCGATCTCGGGATCGGCGTCGGCGAGGCTGTCGTGCCAGAAGCTGTGCATGATGTCGGCGTCGGTGGCGGTCGCAGTGGTCATTCGGATCCTCGGCAAGTGGGGTTCGAGAGCTTGTCGACGCGGCGCTGGTGGCGGCCGCCGCCGAATTCGGTTTCGACGAAGGCGGAGACGCAGGCCCTGGCCATTTCGATGCCGACGATCCGCGCGCCCATCGCGATCACGTTGGCATCGTTGTGTTCGCGTGCGAGGCTGGCGGAGAGCGGTTCGGAGACGAGCGCGCAGCGAACCTGCGGGTGGCGGTTCACCGCGATCGAGATGCCGATGCCCGAGCCGCACAGCGCGATCCCGCGCTCAGCGGTGCCCTCGGCGACGACGGCGGCGAGCTTGTAGCCGAAATCGGGATAATCGACGCTGTCGTGGCTGTCCGGGCCGAGATCGGCGACCTCGTGGCCCTGCTCGATCAGCCACTCGCGCAGCGCGGCCTTCATCTCGATGGCGGCATGGTCGGAAGCAATGGCGATACGCATGGCCGCGCCCATAGTGGTTTCGGGCCGGCGGTTCCACCGTAAACGGGCTTTGTCCACCGGGAGACGATCTAAGCGGCGCGGAACTGCCGACGCTGCCCGCGGGGCGATATTGCTTTCGCCCACGTCCTTGTTCATTGACTGGTTGAGAACGTTACCATGAAGCGATGGCGGGGGACGCTTTGGCCGAGGTGTTGAAGGATCGCTCGAGCGTATGGCTGTTCATGGCCGGCGTGGCCGCGGTCACGGTGGGCGTGCTGCTGCACCTGCCGATGTTCTGGATGGGCCGCGACATGGGGTTTCGCCTGGTCGGCATGGCGATGGACCCGGGCATGATCGCAGGCATGGGGTTGATCGGGGCCGGCGTAGGTCTGGCGGGCTGGGGATTGCTGCCGCGCGATGTCGCCGGGCAGATCCACGCCTCGCGCCATATCAGCGTCGCCGCGCCGGAAGACGCGCCGCTGCACCGGGCGCACTGGCAGTTGATGGCGATTCTGGTCGTGGCGCTGGTCATCGACGTGATGAAGCCGGCCTCGCTCGGCTTCGTGATGCCGGGGCTGACGCGCGAGTACGGGGTGGGGCCCGCGATCGCCGCGCTGTTCCCGTTCTCCGCCTTGCTGGGCACGGTCGTCGGGTCGGTGCTGTGGGGCATCGCCGCCGACATCTACGGCCGCAAGGCGACCATCATGCTCTCGGCGGTGATGTTCGTCGGAACCTCTATCTGCGGCGCCATGCCGAGCCTGTGGTGGAACATCGCGATGTGCTTCCTGATGGGCGCGGCGGCGGGCGGAATGCTGCCGGTGAGCTACGCGCTGCTCGCGGAGATCATGCCGACCCGGCATCGGGGCTGGGCGCTGGTACTGGTCGGCGGCCTCGGCTCGGCCGGGGGCTATCTCGCGGCGAGCGGCTTTGCGGCCGCGCTCGAACCGGTGTGGAGCTGGCGAATCCTGTGGCTGATCAACCTGCCGACCGGGTTGATCCTGCTGCTGCTCGGCCGGTTCATTCCCGAATCGGCCAAGTTCCTGCTCGCGCGCGGACGCCGGGCCGAAGCGCAGGCGGTGATGCGCCGGTTCGGCACCACCAGCCACCGGCATGGCGAGGAGGAAGAGGACGTGGATTTCGTGCCCGTCCACCTCGAGCCCGGCCGCCCCAGCCGCGGGATCTGGTCGCGCGGCACCCGGGGCACCACCGCCGCGCTCACCAGCCTCGCGCTCGGGTGGGGGCTGGTCAATTTCGGTCTGCTCCTGTGGATGCCCACCTGGTTCGTCGAGCGCGGGCTGCCGATGGCGACCGCATCGCAGCTCATCGCCCAATCGGCGCTGATCGCCTTTCCGACCATCTTCGCCGCCGCGCTGCTCTATTCGCGCTGGAGCACGCGCTATTCACTGATCGCGGTGACCGGCGTGACCGTGCTGGGGCTAGCCGCGGTGATCGCGATGCCGGCCGGGACGAGCGGCATCGGCCTTGTGCCGCCGCTCGCCGTGCTGATCATCGGCAGCAACGCGCTGCTCGCGATCCTGCTGCCCTATACCGCCGAGAGCTATCCTCTCGGCATAAGGGGCCGCGCGACCGGCTGGATCGCCGCCTGCACCAAGACCGGCGGGCTCGCTGCCCAGACCCTCGCTATCGCCGCGCTCGTGCCGTCGATGGCGGCGGTCAGCGTGGCGGTCGGCGTGCCGCTGGTCGTCGGCGCCGCGCTGGCCTGGCGCTTCTGCCGGGAGACACGCGGCGTCGATCTGCGGGTGATCGACCGGACAACCATCTGACGGATACGTAGAAATCCCACGCACGAGGGCGTCGGGAACTCCAAAATCGCGTTCAACCTGTCGAACGAGCCTCTTTGCGTGATGCTTGACTCGCCTGTGTCGCGATCCCATCTTCCGTGCATGGATTGCTTTTTCCACCGGTTCCGATTTCACGGCGGCCAGCTGCTCGCAGGCATTTAGCCCCGGGCTCGCATCCACTTATCCTCCGCAGAGCTCGGGGATCTTCCAAAGAAACAACCTCCCGGGTCCGCACACGCGGACCGGTTTCTCAGGACTCGAGCAATGCACACCGAACTCTCAGGCCCCGCGCGGCCGCCCATAACTCTCATAGATACCGAAGCGGAGGCCCTGTCCAATCTCGCGATGGCGTGGCTGGACCGGTCGGCCATGGGCGCGAACCTGCTGTTGCAGGAGCTCGACCGGGCCGAAACTTACGACCGGACCAGCCTGCCGCCGAACGTCGCCACAATGATGTCGCACGTCGTCTATGTCGACGAACGCAGCGGCGAGAAGCGCGAAGTCCAGCTCGTCTATCCGAAAGACGCCGATACCGGGTTGCACCGCATCTCCGTCCTGACCCCGATCGGCGCTGCGCTCATCGGGATGCCGCGCGGAGCCTCGATAGACTGGCCGGACCGCGCGGGCGAATATCGCCGCCTCCGGATCGTCGATGTGAAGCAGCCTGGCGACCGGCCGTGACGGTGATGGAGAGCGCACAGTGGCGGAACTACCGCGGCCATCTCATAACCGTCAGGAAGACCTTTCTCGGCTTCCGCCGACACGACGTATGGAGGGACGGTGAGCTCATCGCCACGTTCCGGGACGGAGTGTCGGCGGAATTGCACGTGGATTCGCTGGTTCGGGTAGCGATCTGACGGCAGCCGACCGTCCTCCAGACGCACCGCGGATCGGCCCAGCCGCGGTGGTTTGCACGGTGAAGGCCGCCAAACTTGGATCGCTCCGTCCCGGTAGGAGGTGGCCCCGCGTTACTGGTCGAGGAAGCTGCGCATCTTGCGGCTGCGGCTCGGGTGCTTGAGCTTGCGCAGCGCCTTGGCCTCGATCTGGCGGATGCGTTCGCGGGTGACCGAGAACTGCTGGCCGACTTCCTCGAGCGTGTGATCGGTGTTCATGCCGATGCCGAAGCGCATGCGCAGCACGCGCTCCTCGCGCGGGGTGAGGCTCGCGAGCACCCGGGTGACCGTTTCCTTGAGGTTCGCCTGGATCGCGGCGTCGACCGGGATGATCGCGTTCTTGTCCTCGATGAAATCGCCGAGGTGCGAATCCTCCTCGTCGCCGATCGGCGTTTCGAGGCTGATCGGCTCCTTGGCGATCTTCATCACCTTGCGGACCTTCTCGAGCG
>CAMPIA010000145.1 GCA_946886175.1 uncultured Altererythrobacter sp. | reverse complement strand
TCGCGGCGGTCGCGGCGCGGAGCGAGCCGAGCGTGTTCATCCTCTGGGGCAGCCACGCGCAGGGCAAGGCGGCGCGCATTCCCGAACTGGCGCAGACCGACCGCCACCTCGTGCTGCGCTCGCCGCACCCGAGCCCGCTGTCGGCGCATCGCGGGTTTTTCGGCTCGAAGCCGTTCAGCCAGGCCAACGCCTTCCTCGAGGCGCAGGGACGCGGGGCGATCGACTGGCGATTCTAGCCCCGGCTCTCAGCCGAGGACGATCGCGAGTTTGGCGCAGCCTTCCTCGGTCAGCGCGACCGGTGTGGCGGGATCGCCGCATTGCGCCAGTTCGATGTCGACGAGATCGGCCTGGCACAAGTTCGCGAGCACCCGGCGGGCGGCGTCTTCGGGCAAGCGCAGATCGAGCATGATTTGCCCTAGGGTCGCTTCCTCGCCGCGGTCGCGCGCCGTCGCCAGCAGCAGCAGCGCATCCCAGGCGGGCTCGCCGAACAGCGACGTGCCGAGCACCTGGTCGCGCATCCGGCGCAGCTTGAACACCAGCTCGGCGCAGGCCATGCGCGTCGGCAACTCCTCGACGGGCAATTGCGGCAGGCTGCCATGCGCGGCCGTGCGCGTCGAGCGATCGTGGGACATGATATGTGTGCGACCCGAAGGGCTTTTTATTATCGTGACGGAGAGCGTAGCCGCCCCGCATACGAAGCACATGTCCCCCAACTGGGGGGCAAGAAACCGGTTTCATCGCGACTCGCGCGGATAGTCGCCCGACACGATCAGCCCGAGCGCGAGCCCGCGCATCGATGCGCTGATCCGGTCGGATACGCCGAGCTTGGCGAACAATCGCTGGACGTAGCTGTCGACCGAAGAGCGCGAGATGGCGAGGATTTCGGCGATGACCGCGTTGCTTTTGCCCTCGCCGATCCACCGCAGAACTTCCATCTCGCGCCCCGAGAGCGCCGGCGCCATATCGACGTAAGGCTGCGCGAGAAAGGCGTAGCGCTGGAACGAGAGCCGCGCGCAGACTTCCACCCGGAGCCGGTTGCGCACGCTGTAGGCGCGGCGCGCGACCGCGCGGCCGACCCCGACGAAGCCGTTGCGCGCGAACGGGCCGAAACACGGAATGGCGTAGCCCTCGGCCATACCGAACTCGGCCAGCCCGGCGAGATACTCGCGCTCTTCCGGCATCAGCGCGGCGTGGTCGATATCGCGGCGCCAGTTGAACGCCGACTGGCGCGCCAGCGCGATCAGCGGCAGCGGGTCGGCCTTGTACAGCCGCTCGCGGTACAGGTCCTCCCACCGCGGATCGAAGCCGAGGTTGTTCATCACCCGGCCGATCGAGGGATCGGCGACCACCGGGGCGAGGAAGTATGCCGCCTCGAACCCGAGCGCGTTCAGTGCGGCGAACGTCGCAGCGCGCAGCGCATGCACGTCGCCCGCGCGCCCGAGCCGCTCGAGCAAATCCCAGAAAGCATGGTTTGGTTCGGACGTCATGCTCGGGGCTCCCCGACACGCTGACCCGCCGGGACGGTGTCCCGCAAAGGCCACCGCGACGCAAGAGCTTGCGCGCGGTTGTTCGGAGAGTTGCGGTGAACCGAGGCTCCGACCACGCGAGATCGCGCGCGGCCGGAACGGCGATCTGAACGTGGGCGGTTACCCGCAGCGGCTCGGCGATCTGGAGCGTGTGTAGAACGCCTCGATCCCCCCTCAGCTTCACTCCGCGCGAGAGTTGCGCGAAAGCGACAATCGGGCGCATGAAGGGCGCACCAGCGAGGGGAAGATGCATGGCCTGGGCAAAGTTCGGTTACGCGGGGGCCGCCGCGGCATTGGCGCTGGCGGGGTGCGCCCCCGCCGCTTCCGGGTCGCAGGCTGCGACGCAGAGCGCGCCCGCATCCGCCCAAGCCGAGTTCGACCTCGGACCGCCCTACATCGGCGGACCGCTGCCCGGCGGGCAAGCGCTGGTCGGCGCGCCGCCCGCCGAGGGATCGCCCGGTTTCGCGCGCGATGCGGCCGCAAGCGCGGCGGCGCTGGATCTGCGCGGTGGCGAACGGTGGAAACTCGCCGCCCGCGATGCCGACCTGTCGACCGGCGCGGTGCCGCGCGCTTTTTCTTGCGCCGCCGGGGTCGCGATCTCCGACGCGAACACCCCGGCGATCGCGCACCTCATGCGCCGCGCCGCGGCCGATTTCGGAATGTCGACCTCGGGCGTGAAGGAGGTTTACCAGCGCCCGCGCCCGTTCATGGGCAACGGCGAGCCCACTTGCGACCCCGGTTCGGAAGCCGCGCTGCGCACCAACGGCTCCTACCCCTCGGGCCATAGCGCGCTCGGCTACGGAACCGGGCTGGTGCTCGCCGCGGTCTTTCCCGATCGCGCCGCAGCACTGGTCGCGCGTGGCCGCGAATTCGGCGAGAGCCGCCGCGTGTGCAACGTCCACTGGCTGAGCGACGTGGAAGCCGGCCGCACAGTGGCCGCCGCGACCTTCGCCCGCCTCCAGTCCGACCCCGCCTTCCGCGAAGACCTCCGCGCCGCGCAAGCCGAGGCGCAGCGGGTAGTTGCGGCAGAGGAGTCCGAGGTGGCAGGGTGCGCAGCGGAGGTGGAAGCGCTGGCGATGCCATAGCTGTCCACCCAATAGCGGGCCGTCTTCGGAGTCCGACTACCGCGGCAGTTCGCTCATCCCCATCAGCGCCTCGTCCACCGCGCGTGCGGCCTGGCGGCCTTCGCGGATGGCCCAGACGACGAGGCTCTGGCCGCGGCGCATGTCGCCGCAGGTGAAGACGTTCGGCTCGCTGGTGGCGTAGTCCTGCGTGTTCGCGGCGACGTTGCCGCGCGGATCGAGCGCGACGCCCGCGCGGTCGAGCAGACCGCGACGCCTGGGGCCGGTGAAGCCCATCGCGAGCAGGATGAGGTCGGCGGGCAGGGTGAATTCGCTGCCCTCGATCTCGACCATGCGGCCCTCGCGCCATTCGACGCGCACGCATTCGAGGCCCGCCGCGTCGCCGCCCTCTGCCACGACGCGCCTGGCCAACACCGCCCAGTCGCGCGCGGCGCCTTCCTGGTGGCTGGAGGAGGTGCGCAGCTTGAGCGGCCAGTCGGGCCAGGTCAGCGCCTTGTCTTCCTTTTCCGGCGGCTTGGGCATGATCTCGAGCTGGGTCACGCTGGCGGCGCCCTGGCGGTTGCTGGTGCCGACGCAGTCGCTGCCGGTGTCGCCGCCGCCGATCACGATGACGTGCTTGTCCTTCGCCGACAGCGTTCCGCGCGGCGCGGCGCGGACTTCGTCGTCGCCCGCGTTGCGCTTGTTCTGCTGGGTCAGGAATTCCATCGCCAGCCGCACGCCGGGAAGCTCGGCGCCGGGAATGTCGAGGACGCGCGCCTCTTCGGCCCCGCCGGCGAGCACGACCGCGTCGAAATTCTCCCTGAGCGCGGTGAACGAGACCTCGACCCCGACTTCGCTGCTGGTGCGGAACTGGACGCCTTCGGCCTCCATCTGCACCGCGCGGCGGTTGATCAGGTGCTTTTCCATCTTGAAGTCGGGAATGCCGTAGCGCAGCAGCCCGCCGATCCGGTCGGACTTCTCGAACACCGTGACCGCATGGCCCGCGCGCGCGAGTTGCTGCGCGCAGGCGAGCCCGGCCGGGCCCGAGCCGATCACCGCGACCGACTTGCCCGTGCGCCGCGCCGGCATCTGCGGCTTGATCCAGCCTTCGCGCCATCCCCGGTCGACGATCGCGCATTCGATCGATTTGATGGTCACCGGGCTGTCGACGATGTTGAGCGTGCACGCCGCTTCGCACGGCGCGGGGCAGACGCGGCCGGTGAACTCGGGGAAATTGTTGGTCGAATGGAGCGTGTCGAGCGCGTGCTTCCAGTCCGCCTCGTACACGAGGTGGTTCCAGTCGGGGATCAGGTTGTTCACCGGGCAGCCGGTGTGACAGTACGGGATGCCGCAATCCATGCACCGCGCGGCCTGGTTGCGCAGCTTGTCCTCGGGCAGCGGGCGCACGAATTCCTTGTAGTGCCCCAAGCGCTCGGCCGGGTCGGCGTAAGCGTGATCCTCGCGCTCGAATTCGAGGAAGCCGGTGTCCTTGCCCATCAAATGCTCCCGGCTAAGTTCATTTGGCCCGTCATTGCGAGCCGCCGAGAGGCGGCGCGGCAATCCATGGTCCGGTCTATGGATTGCTTCGCTTCGCTCGCAAGGACGAGCAAGGGGCGGATTATAAACAACAGCATCATTCCGCCGCCACGGTTGCGGCTTCTTCGCGCTCGGCCTCGAGCAGCTCCAGCGCGCGGGCGTAGTCGCGCGGCATGACCTTGACGAATTTCGCCAGCGCCGCGTCCCAATCGTCGAGCAGCGCCGCCGCCTTGGCCGAGCCGGTGTGCAGCTTGTGCCGCTCGACCAGCACGCGCAGCCGCTCGGCATCGTGGCGCAGCATGTCGCCCATGCCGAGATCGTCGACCGAGCGCGCGCGCTGCTGCGG
>CAMPIA010000144.1 GCA_946886175.1 uncultured Altererythrobacter sp. | reverse complement strand
TGCCGCACCGACAGGCGGCCGTCCTCGTCGACATCCCAGGTGGTCGAGGCGCGCAATGTGTCGCTCCCCCCGTCGAGCGGCAGGTCGACCGCGTAGGGGCCGGGCCCCTGGCGCAGGCGCAGAAGCGCGCTCATCTGCGGGTCGATGCGGCCGAAGTGCGCCTTCAGGTGCGCGACCTTCTCGCGCAAGTGCTCCTTCACGTCGGGCGCGGGCTTGCTGTTGTATTCGGCGGACATGAAGTCCTTGATCATGAGCAGCGCGAGCGAATCCGCGCGCCCGACGCCGTCCGCGTCGTAGTCCCATGCGCCGAGCAGCGCCTGCGCGCGGGCGAGTTCGGGTTCGTCCGACAGGTCGAGCGCGGCGATCGCGTCGAACAGCTCGGCGACATAGCCGACGCGGTCGTAGACGGTGTCGTACTTGATCCGCTCCAGCGTTTCGCGGTCGATAATGTCGGCCGCGCCCATCAGCCGCGCGGCGCGGCGGGCGCGGTTGGTCGAAGTCAGCTCGACGCCCATTTCGGGCGCGAAATCCTCGGGCGAGAGATCGCTGCCCGGGCCGGCGGCCGAATAGGGCGAGTTGTTGGCGTTGAACAGCCAGCCGGAGGCCGGATCGACGATTTGCGGCAGCTCGGCGAAATCGACCGTGCGGCGCCAGATCAGGCTCGAATCGTCGCCCGGCAACATCCCGCGCCAGTTCGCGCCGGGCTTCCGCTCGGGGATCGCGGCGTTGTAGAACATGGCGATGCGTCCGGTCTCGTCGGCGTAGATGAAATTGGTGCTCGGCACGTCCAGCCGCGCGAGGATGTCGCGCCATTCCTCGAAGGTTTGGGCCTTGTTGAGGCGGTAGTACTCGTCGAGCGCGCCCAGGTTGTCGATTCCGGCATAGCGAATGGCGAAGGCCCCGCGATCGTTCTTGATCACCGGCCCGTGGACGCTGCGCCACACGGTCTTGCGCACCGGCAGCACCAGCGGTCCGAACCTGACGGGAAGCGTAACCGTTTCCTGCGAGAGATCGCGCCACTCGCCGTCGAGGCGATAGCGCGTGCCGCTTTCGTCGAGGACGAGCTCGTAAACGTCGGCCAGATCGGCGCGGTTGACGGTGTTGGTCCAGCCAAGGTGCTCGTTGTGGCCGAGGAACGGGTAGGGGCTGCCGGGGAAGTTCGCGCCCGCGAAGTGCCAGCCCTCGTCGCTTTCGACCACCAGTTCGTACCACGCGGTGCCGCCGCGCCAGGGCTGGTGGCTGTTGGAGACGAGCCGGGTGACGCCGTCGCCCGATTTCTCGGGCGCGATGGCGAAGGCGTTGGAGCCCGCGAGCGCGCCGTCCTCGCCCATGTGCAGGGGCAGGGCGGGGCGGTGGGCCGTGGTCGGCTCGTCCTCCATGATGGGCTCGGCGCTCGGCGCGATTCCCCGGGTCTGCGGGATCGCGGGGCCGTGCTCGGGGTGAAGATCCTCGCCCGCCACGAGCGGCTCGATCACCGAGTTGAGACCGAAAAAGAACGGCTGGCGCAAGGCGAAGCCCGCGGCCACGTCCTCGCCGTTGACCGGGAACAGCTTGGCCAGTTTGACCTGTTCGGGATGTTCGCCCGCGTACTGGTTGAGGCCCGCGGCATAAGCCTGGAACAGCGCCTGCGTGTCCTGCGGCAGTTCGCGGAAATGCCGCTCGGCGGTGCCGCGCGCGTCGAGCAGGTGATAGACGTAGTCCACCGCCGCGCCGTCCGACCCGGCGATCGCGCCGTAGCGGCCCTTGCTCATCGCCACCACGTCCTGGAGGGTGAAGAAATCGTCCTCCGCATGCGCGATCGCGACGCCGTAGGCGACGTCGGCATCGGTCTTGCCATGAATGTGCGGCACCCCGAACTCGTCGCGCACGATTTCGGCGGTATAGGCGCGGTCCGGCGGCGGGGCGCTTTCGTGCGCGAAGAACGGCTCCCACGATGCAAGCGCAACGAACGCGGCCAGCAATACGACGAGCAGCGCCAGCCCGGCGCGCGCGAACCATTTTTTCATTGAGCGTCCTCTCCTGCGCCAAGACCTAGCGAGGATGCTTCGCGCCGTGAAGGTTTTGTTTCGCAACGTGTGCGATTCGCTCGGGATAAGTCGGCGCGGCCCCTTCCGGCGCGGGGATTCGGCCCGCTACCCCGCGCGGCGTGAAAGCCCAGATCACCATCGGCCACGACGCGGGCGGGGCGCCCGTGACCTTCGACGTGGAGGAACTCCTTGCCACCCGGCTGCTCGTCCAGGGCAATTCGGGAAGCGGCAAGTCGCACCTGCTGCGCCGCCTGCTGGAGGAAAGCGCCGGACTGGTGCAGCAGGTGGTGATCGACCCCGAAGGCGATTTCGTCAGCCTCGCCGAGCCTTTCGGGCACGTGGTGATCGACGGCGCGGCCTATTCGCCCGCCGAGATCGAGGCGCTCGCGCGACGTATTCGCGCACACCGCGCCTCGGTCGTGCTGGCGCTGGAGGGGCTCGAAGTGGAACAGCAGATCCGCTGCGCCGCCCAGTTTCTCACCGCGCTGTTCGACGCCCCGCGCGAGCATTGGTATCCGGCGCTGGTGGTGGTCGACGAGGCGCAGATGTTCGCCCCGGCGATCGCGGGCGAGATCGCCGAGGATACGCGGCGGATGACGCTGGGCGCGATGACCAATCTGATGTGCCGCGGGCGCAAGCGCGGGCTCGCCGGCATCGTCGCGACGCAGCGGCTGGCGAAGCTGGCCAAGAACGTTGCCGCCGAAGCCTCGAACTTCCTCATGGGCCGAACTTTCCTCGACATCGACATGATCCGCGCCGCGGACCTGCTCGGAATGGAGCGGCGCCAGGCCGAGCGGATTCGCGAGCTCGAGCGCGGGCACTTCCTCGCGCTCGGCCCCGCGATCAGCAGGCGGCCGCTGGCGGTGAAGATCGGCGCGGTGAAATCGGGCCCGGTCGCGCGCAAGGACGGGTTGATGCCGCTGCCCGACGCCGCGCCCGCGGAAATGGAATCGCTTCTGCTCGGCGAACTGGCGAGCGATGTGGCCAGAGCCGCGCCGCCCCCTCCGCCGCCGCCCGCGCCGCGGCCCGAGCAATTGCTGGAGGCGATGTCGGCGCGCGAAGCCGCGCCCGCCGACGATCGGCCGCAAGCGGCAGGATCGAGCGACGACGTGGAGACGGTGATCGCCGCTATGGCGCGCGAGGACGGGGCGACCTTCCAGTCTGCCTCCGCGCTCTATCAGGGCTTCCTGCTGCGCTGCCGCAAGCAGCGGCTGGTCGGCCCGCTGCCCGACATGGTGGCGTTCCGCCGCAAGTTCGCCATCGCCAGCGCGGGGCTGGAGCGGCTCGACGACGCGACGCGCGAACGGATTATCGGGTTGGCCGAGGCGGTGCCCGACGACGTCGTCGCCCCCTATCTGGCGATCGCCGCCGCCGCCGCGGAAGGCCTCGCCGCGCCCGACGACGACGAACTGGCGCGGGTCTATGGCTCGAGCTCGCCCGGCCGTATCCGCCGCCTGCTCGAACATATGGAGCGGCTCGGGCTGGTGGTCGTGCGGCAGGATTTCGGTGGCGGGCGCACGCTGATCGTGCCCGGCATAGAGCGCGTCGCTTACGACTAGCGAATTTCGCGCAACGGCCCCGTTTGGTCATTGCGAGGGGCGAAGCCCCGCGGCAATCCATCGCCGGACATCCGATCCCCATAGCGCGGGCTCTGGATTGCCGCGTCGCCTGCGGCTCCTCCCAACGACGGCAAAGTGAAAATTTCGCTTTCCCTCTCGCGCCCGGCGCGCACGGTCCTATATCTCGCTAACACACCCCGGACTTTGCGGGGCGTGGCTTGTGTTGCAAACGTGCAACACCATATCGGGCCGGTATTCAGCATGAGGGATCGCCGATGAATCTCGAAAAGTTCACCGATCGCGCCAAGGGCTTCCTGCAAAGCGCGCAAACCGTCGCCATTCGCATGAGCCATCAGCGGATCACGCCGCTGCACCTGCTCAAGGCGCTGCTCGAGGATAGCGAAGGCATGGCCGCGGGGCTGATCCAGCGTGCAGGCGGCGACGTCGGCCGCGCGGTCGACCGGGTCGATGCCGAACTGGCCAAGATCGCCGCCGTTTCGGGCGGCGGCGCGCAGGCCACTCCGGGCCTCGACAACGATGCGGTGCGGCTGCTCGACCAAGCCGAGCAGATCGCAAGCAAGGCGGGCGACAGCTTCGTCACCGTCGAGCGGCTGCTGGTGGCTCTGGCGCTCGCCTCGACCACCGCCGCCGGACAGGCGCTCAAGGAAGCGGGCGTCGATGCGCAGAAGCTCAACGCCGCGATCAACGAACTGCGCAAGGGTCGCACCGCCGACACCGCGGGTGCGGAACAGGCTTATGACGCGATGAAGCGCTATGCCCGCGATCTCACGCAGGCCGCCCGCGACGGCAAGCTCGACCCGGTGATCGGGCGCGACGAGGAAATCCGCCGCACGGTGCAGATCCTCGCCCGCCGGACCAAGAACAACCCCGCGCTGA
>CAMPIA010000143.1 GCA_946886175.1 uncultured Altererythrobacter sp. | reverse complement strand
TATAGCCGAGGTACTGGTCGACCAGCGCGAGGATCGAGATCTGCCGCAGGTCGACTTTCTGCCGCCGCGCGAGATCGAGCAGCAGATCGAGCGGCCCTTCCCACCCGTCGAGTTCGAGATAGAGCGCGTCGTTGTCGCCCTCGCCGCCGGCCGGGCCGGTCCAGTCCTCGCCGCCTTCGTCGGCCGCGAGGTCGAAGAGCTGGCCGTCGGCCGTCACGCCGCTTCCCCGGCGAGCGCCAGCAGGGCATCGCGCCTGGCCAGCAAATCGCCCGCGCGCGGCGCCTCTTCGCCCAGCCGGGTGCCTGCCAGCGCACGATCGAGGCGCTCGCGCCCACGCTCGGGCAGCGGGGGGAGCCGCTCGGCAATGCCGATCATGTCATGCATCTTCGCCCAGCAGTTGAGCACCAGATCGCAGCCCGCCGCAATCGCGCGCTCGGACCGATCGGGGATCGAGCCCGTGAGCGCCTGCATGTCGATGTCGTCGGTCAGCAGCAAGCCGTCGAACCCGATCCGGCCGCGGATCACTTCGTTTACGACGGTCGGCGAAAGCGTGGCGGGATTGTCGCGGTCCCAGGCGGTAAACAGCAGATGGCCGGTCATCCCGACCGGCGCATGGGCGAGCGCGCGGAACGGCGCGAGGTCGGTCTCGAGCTCCACCTCGCTCGCGGTGACGGTGGGCATGGACTCGTGCGTGTCGGTGGTGGTGCGGCCGTGGCCCGGCATGTGCTTGACGCATCCCGCGACGCCGCCGCGCGCAAACCCGTCGAGGATCGCGCGGCCCAGCGCGGCGACCTGCATCGGCTCGCTGCCCAGCGCGCGATCGCCGATCACGTCGTGCGCGCCTTCGTGCCGCACATCGAGCGGCGGATGGCAATCGACCGTGATCCCCATCGCCGACAGCTCGAGCGCCATCGCTTCCGCGTTCGCACGCGCGGCCTCGATCGCGCTTGCAGGGGCTATCCGGTAGAGCCGATCGAACGCCTCGCCCGCCGGATAGCTTGCCCATTGCGGCGGGCGAAGCCGGGCGACGCGGCCGCCCTCCTGGTCGATGCATACGAACAGATGCTCGCGCGCGTGGATCTCGCGCAGCGAATCGGTCAGCGCGCGCAGCTGCTCGCGCGTTTCGCAATTGCGTCCGAACAGGATGTAGCCCGCCGGATCGGCCTCGCGAAAGAAGTCGCGTTCCTCGGCGGTCAGCTTGGCCCCGGACAGTCCGAAAATCGCGGGCGTCATAAACCGGGATTCGCAGCATTCCACGCGCGCGGCAAGCGCGGCGCGGGGCTCCGATGTGGATAGCGCGGCGAAGCGTTCAGCGTTTGACCTGGCAGGCGACCCCGTCCGCCTCGAGCGCCTTGCACAGCGCCTTGGCCGCAGCTTCGTCGCCTGCGACCGCCTGGAGCCGGAAGACCTTCCCGATGTCGGCCTGGCCTTCGACCACCCGATGCTCGACTCCGCTCAGCACCTCGGTCTGGCGCGTCAGCGTGACCCAGCCGCGCTCGGCGGTATCGAGAGTCGAGAACGCGCCGACCTGGACCCCGACGCCGTCCGCCGAGCGGGCGGCCGCCACGCTCGGAGTGGGGGTTTCCGGCTGCGCGAGCCGTCCTTCGGGGCTGCGCCCCTCGCCCACGACGGGCGCGACATCGCCGGTGCCTTCCGCGATCCGGCCGCCCGGATCTTCGGGGCGCGCCTTGTAAGGGCCTTCGGGCGCCTCGATCGTGCTGCCGTCGGCGACGAGATCGGGATCGGTCGTGCGATTGCCGAAGTACCAGATGCCGCCCAGCACCAGCCCGACCGCAAGCAGGCCGAGAATGGCGAAACCGAGGATGCGGCCGGTATCGACACCCTGCTCTTCTTCGTAATCGGCGGATTCGAGCCACGGGAGGCGCTCGTCGTCGGCCAGTTCGAGCTCCTCGGTCTCGACGACGGCCTCGTCTCCGGTCCATTCGTCCGCTGCCGACTCCTCGCCGTCCTGCCCCTTGCGCCGCCCCATCATCGTTACATCTCCTCGACGGCCTCTACCCCGAGCAGGGCGAGCCCATTGCGCACTACCTGCCCGATCTGCGCGGCGAGGAAAAGCCTCGCCCCGGTCAATTCGGGGTCCTGTGCCACGATGAAGCGCTTTGCCGGGTTGTCGTTGCCGAGATTCCAGAACGCGTGGAATGCGGCGGCCAGATCGTAGAGGAAGAAGGCCACGCGGTGCGGCTCGCGCGCCTGCGCCGCCGCCTCGACCACGCGCGGGAACTGCGCCGCCTGCTTGACCAGAGCGAGGTCTTCCGCGCCAAGCCGGCCCAACGCCGCATCGGACGGCGAAATCCCCTCGGCCGCGCCCTTGCGCAGCGTCGAACTGATCCGCGCATGCGCGTATTGCACATAGAACACGGGATTGTCCTTCGACGCCTCGACCACCTTGGCGAAGTCGAAGTCCATCTGCGCTTCGGGCTTGCGCGTCAGCATGGTGAACCGCACCACGTCCTTGCCGACTTCCTCGACCATGTCGGCCATGGTCACGAAATTGCCCGAACGCTTGGACATCTTGACCGGCTCGCCGCCGCGCAGGAGCTGGACCATCTGCACCAGCTTGACGTCGAACGGGATGGGTTTGCCCTGCCCTTCGGAAAGCGCGGCGACCGCGGCCTTGATCCGCTTGACCGTGCCCGCATGGTCCGCGCCCCAGATGTCGATAAGCGCATCGGCGCTCGCAGCCTTCTGCATGTGGTAGGCGAGGTCGGCGCCGAAATAGGTCCAGTTGCCGTCGGATTTGCGGATCGGGCGGTCCTGATCGTCGCCGAACCGGGTCGAGCGGAACAGCGGCAGCTCGACCGGCTCCCAATCCGAGCCCAATTCTTCTGGCGTCTTGCCCTTGGGCGCTTCGAGCAGGCCGTCGTACACGAGATCGTGCTGGCGCAGCCAGGCTTCGGCCTCGGCAGGCTTGCCCGCGCGCTGGAGCTCCGCCTCCGACGCGAACAGGTCGTGATGGATGCCGAGCAGCGCGAGATCGGCCTTGATCAGCTCCATCATCGCCGCGACCGCGCGCGTGCGGAACTCGGCCAGCCAATCGCCTTCGGGAGCGTCGCGATACCTGTCGCCGAACTCGGACGCGAGCGCTTCGCCCACCGGCTTCAGATAGTCGCCCGGATAGAGCCCCTCGGGAATGTCGCCGATATCCTCGCCCAGCGCCTCGCGGTAACGCACGTGCGCCGAGCGCGCGAGCACATCGACCTGCCCGCCGGCGTCGTTGACGTAGTATTCGCGCGTGACGGGGTGCCCGGCGAATTCGAGCAGTTCGGCGAGCGCGTCGCCCACCACTGCGCCGCGGCAGTGCCCCATGTGCATCGGCCCGGTGGGGTTGGCCGAGACATATTCGACATTGACCCGCGTGCCCGCGCCGGTGGCCGAGCGGCCGTAGTCGGCGCCGAGCCCGCCGATCGCGGCCAGCTCCTCGCGCCAGGCGGCGTCGGACAGGCGCAGGTTGATGAAGCCGGGCCCGGCGATTTCCGCACCCTCGATATCGGGATCGCGCCGCAGATGCTCGACGATCTTCTCCGCCAGCGCGCGCGGGTTGGTCGCGGCGGGCTTCGCGAGCACCATCGCGGCGTTGGTCGCGAGGTCGCCGTGGCTCGGATCGCGCGGCGGCTCGACCGCGACATTGGCGCGCGAACCGCCCGCGGGCAATGCGCCTTCGGCCTCGAGCGCGGCGAGCACGGCATCGATTTTCGCCGCGAAGGCGGCGTGCAGAGTCTTTTTATCCGACATGGCCCGCGCGGTTAGACGAAACGGGCCAAAGCGCAAGCTGGCGCCCGTCCCGGCCCCGGGGGTGGACGCCGCGCCTCAACGCGTGGCGTTGTACTCGAGCTGGTCCTCGGTGAGCTGGAAACCGACCAGCAGCTCGAAACTCGCCCGGTCGAGCGCCGCGCGAACCTCGGGATCGGCGAGCGGGTCGAGCGCGGCGTCGGGGTCGCCGGGCCGGCGCTCCTGGGTGATCTTGTCGCGAATGTCGTCGGGCAGCGTCGCGGCCGCGCGATCGATGAACGCGCCCGCGACACCGCGCCCTTGCGCACGCTCCTGTCCGGCGGCGAAATCGACCACGATGGTTCCCACTCGCTTGGACTGCACCGCCGTGCCGCCGCGCAGCACGGTCGAGAAATAGGGCAGTTCGACCCGGCGCGCCGCGCTGGCGTCGGTCCGGCGCGCCAGCACGTCGAATGTCGCCTCGCTGTAGATGCGCTCGCCGGTCTCGTTGCAGGTGGAACGGACGTTGGTGATCGCCGCAGTCAGGTCGATATTGTCGGCCGTGCGGTCGCCCGGCGTGCGAAACAGCGTCATGTCCCCGGTGTAGTGCGGCACGCCGACCGCGGGGCAGGCGGTTCTTACCGCGGTGATGCCGACGCCCTGATTGATGATGAGATCGCCCTCGCCCGCGCATCCCGCCACCGCGGCGGCAAGGGCGATCGAAGCGAAGAGGCGGCGGCTCGGGATCATGCAAGTCTTCCTTCGGATTCCAATGAGGCCGCCCTAGC
>CAMPIA010000142.1 GCA_946886175.1 uncultured Altererythrobacter sp. | reverse complement strand
TCGACGTCGGCGAAGCGCTTGAACAGCACCGCCTTGCCTTCCATCACCGGCTTGGAGGCGAGCGCGCCGAGGTTGCCGAGCCCGAGGATCGCGGTGCCGTTCGAGATCACCGCGACGAGGTTCGAACGCGCGGTGTATCTCGCGGCGTTGGCCGGGTCCTCGGCGATCGCCTCGACCGGCGCGGCGACGCCGGGCGAGTAGGCGAGGCTGAGGTCGCGCTGGGTCGCCATCGGCTTGCTGGCGATGATCTCGATCTTACCGGGGCGGATCGTCTCGTGATAGAACAGCGCCTCGCGCGCGGTGAAGCTCGGCTGTTTTTCCTCGGCCAAGATGATGCCCTCCTGAAATCGCGGGGCGACCCTAACCACACTCGCGGCGCGAGCGGTAGGGGAAAGGCGCGCCGGCCGCCCTTCCCGAATCGCGCGCGCCGGCGCTAGGCCCCCCGCATGGCGGCCAAGTCGACCCCGATGATGGAGCAGTACCACGCGCTCAAGCGCGAAGCGCCCGATTGCCTGCTGTTCTACCGCATGGGCGATTTCTTCGAACTGTTCTTCGACGATGCGCGCCAGGCGGCGAGCATTCTCGACATCGCGCTCACCAGCCGCGGCGAGCACGGCGGCGAGGCAGTGCCGATGTGCGGGGTGCCGGTCCATTCGGCCGAAGGCTACCTCGCGCGGCTGATCAAGGCAGGGTGCCGCGTCGCGATCGCCGAACAGGTGGAAACCCCCGAGGAGGCGAAGACGCGCGCCAAGGCGGAAGGACGCGGATCGAAGGCGCTGGTCAGGCGCGACATCGTGCGCTTCGTCACCGCGGGCACTTTGACCGAGGAGGCGCTGCTCGAGCCGCGCCGCGCGAACCTGCTCGCCGCGGTGTGCGAGGTGCGCGGAACGATCGGTCTGGCCTCGATCGACGTCTCGACCGGGCGGATGGAGCTGGAGGAATGCGCGCCCGAGCAGATCGGCGCGGCGCTCGCGCGGCTCGGCCCGAGCGAGGTCGTCGCGCCCGAGGACTGGGATGCGCGGCCCGCCGAGACGATCGAACGGGCGCGCGGCGACTTCGCGAGCGAGGCCGGCGAGGAGCGGCTGAAGGCAGTCCACGGGGTCGCGACGCTCGACGGGTTCGGCCAGTTCACCCGGGCGATGCTCGCGGCTGCGGGCGGGCTCGTCGCCTATCTCGATCATGCCGGACGCGGTAAGCTGCCGCTGTTGCTGCCGCCGGTCGCGCGTGCGGGCGACGCGGCGCTGGCGATGGACGAGGCGACGCGTTCGAGCCTCGAGATTCTCGTGACCCAGCAGGGCGCGCGAGCCGGCAGCCTGATCGCCTCGGTCGATCGCTGCGCGACGGCGGCGGGCGCGCGGCAATTGGCCGAGGATCTTTCCGCCCCGCTCACCGATGCGGACGCGATCGAGGCGCGCCTCGCGCTGGTCGGCTGGTTCCATGGCGATCCGCTACTTCGCGCCGAGGTGCGCGAGGCGCTGCGCGCGCTGCCCGACATCGGCCGCGCGCTCGGCCGGGTGGTCGCCGGACGCGGCAGCCCGCGCGATCTCGGCCAGATGCGCGATGGGCTGGCCGAAGCGCGGCGCCTGCGCGACCGCCTGCGAGCCAGACCCGACCGCCCCGCCCTGCTCGAGCGCCTGCTGCCCGCGATGGGCGGGCATGGCGCGCTGGTCGACCTGCTCGAACGCGCGCTGGTTCCCTCCTCTCCGACCGAGCGCCAGAACGGCGGCTTCATCGCCGAAGGCTACGACGCGGCGCTCGACGAGCTGCGCAAGACCTCGGGCAACGCGCGTCGCGCGATCGCCGCGCTGGAGGGGCGCTATCGCGACGACACCGGAATCGCCGCGCTCAAGATCCGGCACAACGGCGTGCTCGGCTATTTCATCGAAGTGCCGGCCAGGCACGCCGACGCGCTGATGGCGCCCGAAAGCGGCTTCACCCACCGCCAGACGATGGCCGGCGCGGTGCGTTTCAACTCGCTCGGCCTTCACGAGGAGGCCGGGCGCATCGCCGAGGCCGGCGGCCACGCCCTCGCCGCCGAGGAAGCGCATTTCGAGGAACTGACCGCGGCCGTGATCGAGGCGCGCGAGGCAATCGCCGCGGCGGTCGCGGCGCTGGCGCGGCTCGACGTGGCGGCGGGCAACGCCGAGAGGGCGGCCGAGGGCGATTGGGCGCGCCCCGAGATCGCCGCGGACCGCTGCCTCGACATTTCCGGCGGCCGCCATCCGGTGGTCGAGGCGGCGCTGGCGAAAGCGGGCGAGCGCTTCGTCGCCAACGATTGCCGGCTCGACGGCGAGAGCGACCGCCTGTGGCTGATCGGCGGACCCAACATGGGCGGCAAGTCGACCTTTCTGCGCCAGAACGCGGTCGTCGTGCTGCTCGCGCAGGCCGGCTGCTTCGTGCCGGCCTCCTCGGCGCGCATCGGGCTGGTCGACCGCCTGTTCAGCCGCGTCGGCGCCTCGGACAACCTGGCGCGCGGGCGCTCGACCTTCATGGTCGAGATGGTCGAGACCGCCGCGATCCTCAGCCAGGCGACCGAGCGCAGTTTCGTGATCCTCGACGAGGTCGGGCGCGGCACTTCGACCTACGACGGGCTCGCGCTCGCCTGGGCGGTGGTCGAGGCGGTGCACGAGACCAGCCGCTGCCGCTGCCTGTTCGCGACCCACTATCACGAGCTCGCGCGGCTCGCCGAAACCTGCGAGGCGCTCAGCCTTCACCACGTCCGCGCGCGCGAGTGGAAGGGGGAGCTGGTCCTGCTCCACGAGCTGGCCGAAGGGCCGGCCGACCGCAGCTACGGCCTTGCGGTCGCGCGGCTCGCGGGCGTGCCCGAGCCGGTGGTGGCGCGCGCCAAATCGGTGCTCGATCGGCTCGAGAAAGGGCGCGCGCAGACCGGCGGGCTCGCCGCCGGACTCGGCGACCTGCCGCTGTTCGCCGCGGCGAGCGCGGCGCAGGAGGAGCGCTGCGATACGCTGCGCGACGAGTTGCGCGCGCTCGACGTCGATGCGCTCAGTCCGCGCGAGGCGCTCGAGACGCTCTATCGGCTCAAGCGCGACGCCGGTTCCACCGAACCTTAAGAATTTGCGCTCAGAATGCGGTTCGATGGAACCAAATCTCTTCCGCAACCGGTGGCTCGCGCTCGCCTTCGTCGGCCTGGTGCTGATCGGCGCAGTGAGCCTGGTCGGCAGCGAGAGCGAGGACGGCCTGCTCGACCGCTTCATGCGCGCGGGGGATCGCCAGCCGGCGGTGGTCGAAAAGCTGGATCAGCCTCTCGAGCCGCCCTCCTCCGAACTGCTCTTCACCTCGTCGGAAGGCGCGGCGACACCCGTGATGGTGGGCGAGTTCGCTCCCGAGGAGGAGCTGATCGACGACACCGAAGGCTTCGATACGATCCCGATGATCGTCCACGACCGTCCCGATCACGAGGGCGCGATGCTTGAAGCCGAGGGGGAGACGCTTATTATCGCCCCCGATGAGCAAGGATCCGAGTTCTAACGATCTCGCGGTCGAGCGGACGAAATTCGCCGAAGACCGCAACATCATGGCGATGGAACGCACCTTCGCCGGCTGGCTCCGCACGGCCTTCGCCGCGATCGCCATCGGCCTGGCGTGCCGCGCGCTGTTCGGCGAACTCCAGCCGCCCTGGCTGGCGAAGGCCATCGCGACGCTGTTCATCGCCGCCGGCGGGGCGCTCGCGTGGTCGGCCCAGCGACGCGCCCGGCGAACGCTGGACAAGCTCAGTTCGCACGAGATGGCGCAACCCTCGGACCCGAATTTCCGCCTGCACGCTTACGCGGTGATGGTCGGTGCGGCGATTCTGGTAGCCGGGCTGTGGCTGTTCAACGACGGCGACATGACCGACGAAAGCCAAGTGGCCGGCGGTTCCTAGGTTCCATCCCCCCGCAGGCCGTCGAGCTTGCGCGCCTTGCCGTATTTGTCGACGTTGTCGTCGTGGTTCGGCTCGCCGCGGTAGGCCTCCATGTCGATCCGGCCCGAGCTTTCCATGTCGCGCATCTTGTCGACCGTGTCCTGCGTCGAATCGTCCATCAACCCGCTGTTGGTGTCGGGCTTTACGCTTTCGGTGGGGCTGTGCGGCGACGGCTTGCGCGCGTCCTCGGCGACCTGCTGCGCCTGTTCGCGGTGGTCGTCCTGCTCGTCGTTATGTGTCTCGGGCGCGAGCTCGGCCTGGCGCTCCTCGTGGCTCTTGGCGGGCTTGTCGGTCATGCGAAATCTCCTTCGCACGGCCAACGGGCAGCGCGCCCCGGCTGTTCCCCGCTTGCCTGTGGCGTCGATCCGGGCGGCGCTGCGCACCGCCCTGCGCCCGGTGCCGGCCCTCTCCCCCGCCCAACCACCCGATATCATCCCCGATAGTGTATCGGGTGGTTGGGCGGGGGAGAGGGCTGGAACCGCTCCGCCGTCAGGCCGGCAAGCTAGCGCGTTGGAACCGGCGCTTCGCCCGAATAGTCGTAGAATCCGCGCCCGGTCTTGCGGCCGAGCCAGCCGGCCTCGACGTATTTCACCAGCAGCGGCGCGG
>CAMPIA010000141.1 GCA_946886175.1 uncultured Altererythrobacter sp. | reverse complement strand
TCATGTTCCAGCCGGGCGAGGAAGGCTTCCACGGCGCGCGCTTCATGCTCGAGGACGGATTGCTGGACCCGCTGCCCGAGGCAGCCTTCGCGCTCCACATCATGCCCAACGCCCCGCACGGGGTGCTCGCAGGCAAGCCGGGCCCGCTGATGGCCGCAGCCGACCAGTTCGACGTGGTGGTGACCGGCAGGGGTGGACACGCCTCGATGCCCCATCAGACGCGCGATCCGGTGCCCGCGGCGTGCCAGATCGTCTCCGCGCTCCAGGCGATGGTCACCCGCCGTTTCGACGCTGCCGATGCGGTGGTCGTCACCGTGACCCAGCTTCAGGCAGGGACCGCGCACAACATCATTCCCGATCATGCGACGCTGCGCGGCACGATCCGCACGCTTTCGCCGCGCAACCGCGCCGCGGTGCGCGATGCGATGGCGGAGGTGATCCAGGGAATCGCCGCCGCGCACGGGGTCGAGGCCGCGCTGACCGTGACCGAGGGCTTCCCCGTCACCATCTGCGACGCACGCGCGGTCGCGCTCGGACGCGCAGTCGCCACCGGCGCGTTCGGCGAGGGCGCGTGGCGCGAGCTGCCCGCGCCGATCATGGGTGCGGAGGACTTCGCCTATGTGATCGAGAAAGTGCCCGGCGCGATGTTCTTCCTCGGCGTCGCGCGCGAGGGGGACGACTGGCGCCAGTGCTGCGGCATCCATTCCCCGCGCATGATGATCGACGAAAGCGCGCTGCCCCACGGCACCGCGATGCTCGCCGGCTGCGCGCTGCGCTTCCTCGAGCGGGGCTTCGAATAGGTTTACGTAGCGAAGCGAAACCGACATCCTCTCCGGCGGAGCCCCCGACGCGATTCGGCCGGCCCGGGAGAGGACATCGATGAGCGAGAGCGACGGCTACTTCCCGACCTACGGCGCGGCGCTCGCCGCGCACGCCGCCGAACGGCCCGAGCAGATCGCGCTGCGCTTCGGCGAGCGGATCACCGACTACCGCGCCTACGATACCCGCGCGACGCAGATCGCCCACGGGCTGGCGGCACTGGGCCTGACCAAAGGCGACCGCGTCGGCTATCTCGGCAAGAACAGCGACCACGCGGTCGAGCTCGCGCTCGGCTGCGCGCGGGCGGGCATGGTCTTCGTGCCGATCATCTGGCGTCTCGCCCCGGCCGAAGTCGCCTTCATCCTCGACGACGCCGGGGCCAATGTGCTGTTCCTGGAGGACGAGTTCGCCGAAGCGCGCTTCGCGGGCACGCGCGTGTCGATGGAGCGCGAATTCGCCGCCTGGCGCGACGCGCAATCGGCCGATCCCGTCGCCACCGAGGTCGGCCCGCACGATCCGCTCCTCCAGCTCTACACTTCGGGCACCACCGGCCTGCCGAAGGGCGTGGTGCTCAGCCACCACAACGGCACCCATATGCGCCCCAAGCTCAGGGCGGCGGGCATAGACTGGTACAGCGCCGAGCCGGGCGACAGCATGATCCTGGCGATGCCCTACGGCCATATCGCCGGCGTCGGCACCGCGTTCGGCGCGGTGCTCGGCGGGCAGGATCTGATTATCCACCGCGAGTTCGACCCCGCGCTGCTGATCGCCGACGTGCAGCGGCACGAGGTCAAGTGGATGTTCCTCGTGCCCGCCGCGATCAACCTTCTGCTCGCGCATCCCGACGCGGCGAAGGCCGACTTCTCCTCGGTCCGCGGGCTGACTTACGGCGCGAGCCCGATCCCGCTCGACCTGCTCAAGGCGGGCGTTGCGCGGCTGCGGTGCGATTTCGCGCAGCTCTACGGCATGACCGAGACCTTCGGCACCGTGGTCAGCCTGCCGCCCGAGGACCACGCGCCCGGGCGCGAGCACGTGATGACGTCGGCCGGCAAGCCGCTCCCCGGCAACGAGGTGCGCATTCTCGACGCCGATCTGAACCCGCTCCCGCCCGGCGCGACCGGCGAGGTCGCGATCCGCTCCGAAAGCACGATGCTCGGCTACTGGAACCGGCCCGAGGAGACCGCCAAGGTCATGCTCGAAGGCGGCTGGTTCCGCACCGGCGATGCCGGAATGCTGGACGAGGATGGCTATCTCTACATCCAGGACCGGATCAAGGACATGATCATCACCGGCGGCGAGAACGTCTACCCGGCCGAAGTGGAAAGCGCGATCTTCGGCCATCCGGGCATCGCCGACGTCGCGGTGATCGGCGTGCCCGACGAGATTTGGGGCGAAGCGGTCAAGGCCGTGGTCGTGCCCAACCCCGGCGCCGAGCTCGACGAAGACGGTGTGATCGCTTTCGCCCGCGAGCGGATTGCCGGGTTCAAATGTCCCAAGACGGTCGATTTCGTCGGCGTCCTGCCGCGCAATCCCTCCGGCAAGATCCTCCGCCGCGAACTGCGCGCGCCGTATTGGGAAGGGCGCGAGCGGCAGGTGAATTGACCGCACAGCGGGTCGATCCGCCCGGCCCGAAACGTCCGCCATTGTCGAAATCCTGAAGCCAGGAACCAGTCCGCGCGCGGGCCATTCCCTTGAGCAAAGGAGCTTTTTTGCAATGGCGACACGTTTGACCGAGCGGCGTGAGTCGGAGGAATCGCAGTTCAATACCGATCGTTTCCAACGCGGGCTCGCGCACTGGAACCGCGAACGTCTGCGGCCCGGATTCCCGACCGGCGACTGGCCGCTCGAGCTTGAACGCGATCTGCGGATGCGCCGGCTCGAAGGCGCGTTCCTCGAAACCCTGCGCGCGGAAGCGAGTGCCGAGGCCGCGGATGCCCCAACCGACCCCGACGGCTTCGTCGCGTGGTTTGAAGACCTGAAAGACCGCGGCCCGGGGCAGGGCGATCCGCTGTTCCCGTGGCTCGCCGAACATGCCGATATCGACCAGTTCCGCTGGTTCTTCGAGCAGGAGGCGGCGGGCGAGGCCGGCTTCGACGATCTGGTCGCGATGACCCAGGTCAAGCTGCCGGTGCGGCCCAAGCTCGAACTCGCCCGAAACTATTGGGACGAGATGGGCCACGGCGCCGAAAAGGGCATGCACGGGCCGATGCTTGATGCGCTGGTCGAAACGCTCGCGGTCGATCCGGTGATCGAGAACACCGTGTGGGAAAGTCTCGCGCTCGCCAATGCGATGACCGCGATGGCGGTCAACCGCCGCTATGCGTGGCATTCGGTGGGCGCGCTCGGAGTGATCGAGCTCACCGCGCCCGCGCGCGCGGCGCTCGTCACCGACGGTCTCCGGCGGCTCGGCTTCTCGGGCAAGGAACGGCGCTATTTCGCGCTCCATGCGGTGCTCGACGTCAAGCACAGCGAGGACTGGAACCGCGAGGCGATCCGTCCCGCCGTGGAGGAGGATCCCGCGCGCGCCACCGCGATGGCCGAAGGGGCGCTCATCCGCCTCAAGTGCGGCGAACGCTGCTTCGAGGCCTATCGGGCGAAGCTGTGGGATTGACGATCGTCGGCTAGCGGCCGCCAACCGCCATATTGTCGATCAGCCGCGTGCCGCCGATCCGTGCGGCGACCAGCAGACGGGCGGGGCTGCCGCCCAGCCGGTCGAGCGGTTCGAGGCTCGCCGCGTCGGCAAGGCCGGCATA
The DNA here is from genome assembly GCA_946886175.1 of uncultured Altererythrobacter sp. The sequence continues at coordinate 980 of CAMPIA010000141.1, read as the reverse complement.
GTCGATGCGCTCGAACCCTGCGCCGAGCAGTTCGCGCTCTAGCATGGCGAGCGCCGAACGAACCTCTTCCCCCTGCTCGATCCGCACGATCGCCTCGCGCATTGCCTGCGGGAGCGTGGCGGCGGCGGCGCGCTGGGGGGGCGAAAGGTAGCGGTTGCGGCTCGACATCGCGAGCCCGTCGGCCTCGCGCACGGTCGGCACGCCGATGATCGCATCGGCCCGTGGCGCGGCCAGATCGAGGTCGCGCGCCATGCGGCGGATCACCGCGAGCTGCTGCCAGTCCTTCTCTCCGAACAGCGCGAGGTCGGGCCTGACCTGATTGAACAGCTTGCACACGACGGTGGCGACCCCGTCGAAATGGCCGGGCCGGCTCGCGCCGCAGAACCCCTCGCTCACCCCCGCGACCGAGATCGCGGTGGCGAAGCCCCCGGGATACATCTGCGCCATGCCCGGCGCCCACAGCAGGTCGACGCCTTCGGCTGCGAGCATCGCCGAATCCTCGGCCAACTGGCGCGGATAGGCGTCGAGATCCTCGGTGGGGCCGAACTGCGTGGGATTGACGAAGATCGAAACCGCGACCCGGTCCGCCCGCGCCCTGGCTTCGCGCACCAGCGTCAGGTGCCCTTCGTGCAGCGCGCCCATCGTGGGCACCAACGCCAGCGTCTCGCCCGCTTCGCGCAGGGCGGTCACAGCCGTTCTCAACACATCAAGCTCGGTCGCGGTTTGCACGGGCCGGGGGCCTCCGATAAAGCGAATGCGGGGCCATCTACCCGCCGGCGCCCGCGAAAGACAACAGACAGGAAAGCCTGCACTCGTGCCAGAACACCGCCCGCACCGCATCGTGTTCGCCAACGAGAAGGGCGGCACGGGCAAATCCACCACCGCGGTTCATGTTGCGGTCGCGCTCGCCTATCGCGGGGCGAAAGTCGCCGCGCTCGATCTCGATTCGCGCCAGCGCACGATGCACCGCTATTTCGAGA
>CAMPIA010000140.1 GCA_946886175.1 uncultured Altererythrobacter sp. | reverse complement strand
CCGGTGATGACGACCAGCGGGATCGAATCCATGAACGCGTCGGCGATCCCGGTAACCGCGTTGGTCGCGCCGGGGCCCGAGGTGACGAGCACCACGCCCGGCTTGCCGGTCGAGCGCGCGTAGCCTTCGGCGGCGTGCGCCGCACCGGCCTCGTGGCGGACGAGAATGTGGCGAATGCGCCCCGCGCCTTCGGCGTCGGAGAACAGTTCGTCGTAAATCGGCAGCACCGCGCCGCCGGGATAGCCGAACACGAATTCGACCCCCTGCCGCACGAGGCATTCGATCAGGATTTGAGCACCGCTCATTTCACGTGGCATCGTCATCACCCTGCTGGCCGCGGGGCGGTTAAGGACATAAAATTATTCCGTCAACCGCACTCAGCGAATTTTATTGCGCGCTCCGCCCGAGGCGGCGCAAACGAAAAGAGCCGCCCGGAGATCGGACGGCTCACATGCGAACCCGAATCTCCGGACGGCCTGTCAGGGGATAATAAGTACGATCCGGCCAAGTAGGGCGCGCGCGGTCGCAGCGGCGGGGAGGCCGCAAGCGTTGCTGGAGGGCACTGCGCGAATCATGGCGCGCATCATAACGGCCGGCGCGCCAACCGGCCAGCCGGGAATGGCTCAATTTGAGTTTCATCTTGCGGTCGTAGATGTCCGCGTCCCTTTTTTCCGTCACCCCGGACTTGATCCGGGGTCCAGCTTTTTCGAGCGCAGCGCCAAAAGGCAGCGGGACCCCGGATCAAGTCCGGGGTGACGAGGAAGAGGAGAGGGGGCAGCGTGGCCGCGATCGGAGCGAAGGCCGGCTTCAAACCGAGACACTACCCGCCAGCCCCGCCACCAACCCTTCGAGCGTGCCGGACGCGAGAGGGTCCTCGATACGTGGCCAGTCCGCGGGCGGCTGGTGGCGGAACCAGGTGTACTGCCGCTTGGCGTATTGGCGCGTGGCGGCCTGGCCCTCGGCGCGGACATGGCTGTCGATTGCGCCCAATCCGCCGGACCTGATGAAGTCGACGATTTCCGGAACCCCGATGGCGCGCATCACGGGCAGGGACGGATCGAGGCGACGCTCCATCAATCGCTGCACCTCGGCAACCGCGCCGCCGCGAAGCATCCGCTCGAACCGCAGATCGCAGCGCTCGTAGAGCCATGTGCGATCGGGGAGCAGGATCAGCGGATGCAGTTGCACATGCTCGCCGATCCCGCCCACCTTGCGCTGCTGCCAATAGGCCAGCGGATGTCCGGTCGAGCGCGCGACCTCGAGCGCGCGCGCCATGCGCTGAATGTCGTGATGGCCGAGGCGGGCAGCGGCCTCCGGGTCCTCCTCCGCGATGCACTCGCGCAACTCGTAAGTCGAAAGGTTGCGCACGGCCGTGCGGACTGTGGGATCGATCTCCGGCACCGGCGCGATTCCGTCGAGCAGGGTGCGCAGATAGAGCCCGGTGCCCCCGCACAGGATCGGCACCGCGCCCTCCGCATGGAGCTGGGCGATCTCGCCCCTGGCCGCTTCCGCCCAGTCGGCGGCGGAGCACGCCTGCGCGCCGTCCCACGTCCCGAACAATCGGTGCTCGACGCCGCCCATTTCCGCTTCGCTCGGGCGCGCGCTGAGCACGGCGAGGTCGCGATAGACCTGCTGGCTGTCGGCGTTGATCACCACGCCGCGCCGCCCGCCCTGCGCGAGCAACTGCCCCAGCCGCACCGCCAGATCGCTCTTGCCGCTCGCGGTCGGCCCTGCGATGAGCGCCATCGGATTCTTTGGCGGCTTCTTTGAAGGCGGCTTCCCGCCCGACGATATCGGAGAACGATCGGTGCTCATCGCCCGGCTGATAGCAGACCCGGAGGGCCTTGAAACACGCCTAGACCGGGCGACCGCCGCGCTCGAGCGCGAGGGGATGCGGGTCGCGCTGGCGCAGATGCTCGATTTCTGCGGCGACGTGCTCCAGATCGGTTTGCCCGAGGGCGATGCCGCGATCCTGCGACGGGTGCTCGACGAGCAGTTCGCCCCCGCCGACCTGCTCGTCTCGCAGCAGGAGATCGCGGCGCCCGACCTGTTCGTGTCGGACATGGATTCGACGATGATCGGGCAGGAATGCATCGACGAACTGGCCGATTTCGCCGGGTTCAAGGATCGCGTCGCCGCGATCACCGAGCGCGCGATGCAGGGCGAGCTCGATTTCGCGACCGCGCTGGCGGAGCGGGTGGGGCTGCTCGCCGGGCTGGAGGAAAGCGCGATCGGCACCTGCCTCGCCGAGCGGATCCGCCCGGTGGAGGGCGCGAAGACGCTGGTCGCGACGCTGAAGGCCAAGGGCTGCCGCACGGTGCTCGTCACCGGCGGGTTCCATCACTTCGCCGATCCGGTGGCCGAGGGTATCGGTTTCGAGCACGTCGTCGGCAACCGGCTCGCGGTGGCGGATGGCAAGCTGACCGGCGCGCTCGCCGGCGCGATCACCGACAGTTCGGTCAAAGAGCGCGTGCTGCGCGAGGAAGCCGCGGCCATGGGGGAAAACGCCACCAGCCTCGCGACCGGCGACGGCGCGAACGACATCCCGATGCTGCAAGCCGCGACCTGGGGCGTGGCCTATCGGGCCAAGCCCAAGGCCCGCGCCGCCGCGGACGGATGGATCGACCGCGGCGACCTGACCGCGCTGCTCGAGTTGCTGGGCATCCCGCGCGAGGAGTGGGTGGCGGGGTAGGCGGGTTGAGGGTCTCTCGGCTTCGCTCGACCGGGTCCTTCGACAAGTTCAGGACGAACGGATCAAGTTCTGCTCCAGACTCTCGACCGTTCGCCCCGCGCGCAGTCGCGGGCCCGGCTCGAGCGAAGCCGAGAACCAGTTCGCGGCCACCCCGCACTCCACGGCCGAAGACTCCCTTTCAATTTGCAACCTATCGGCTATACTGACAGTCGTGTCAGTAGAGGGCGCCTTGCGATGACCGAGCTTCAGACCCTGCCCAAGGCCGATCCGAACGCCGCCTGCGCGAGCGACGGGACGGCATTCCGCAACGCCGCGCGGCCGCAGCCCACGCGCGACGTGGGCAAGGCGCTCCATCACTTCCGCGAGCTGATCAAGGACAAGGAGAACACCGAGCACGTCTTCCATATCTACGACGCGCTGCCCGAGAAGACCTTCCTCCCGCGCGCGCGGCTGTTGACTTTGAGCGCGAAGGGCGAGGCCCTGCGTGCGAGCGAGCCGTTCCTGCCGCCGATCCTCGACGATCACGCGGCGCTGCTCGCGCTGCCCGAGGGCAGCGTGGCGCACGCCTATGTCGCGTTCATGCGGCGCGAAGGGCTGAGCGCGGCGGGCCTGGTCGCCGAATCGGAGAAGATCGGGCGCACGAAATACGGCGATCTCGTCGAGTGGTACGGATTCCGCCAGCGCGACACGCACGATCTGATGCACGTGCTCACCGGCTACGGCCGCGACGCGCTCGGCGAGCAGTGCGTGCTGCTGTTCACCCACGGTCAGAGCCCGAGCCACGGGCACCTGCTGCTCGGCTACGCCGGGGCGCTCAACATCAAGAAGCAGGTGAAGAGCAGGGCGCCGGTCTATCGCGCGGTGCGCGAGGCGCACCGGATCGGCAAGGCGTGCCCGCCGATCATCGAGCTGCCGATCCGCGAGCTGCTGGCGATGGACCTGACCGAGGCGCGCGCCACGCTGCGGATCGCCGAGCCGGTCTGGTATCGGCGCTGTCACGAAGTCTGGCAGGCCGAGGGCGTCGATCCCTACGACCTGCTGGGCAAGGCGATGGCGGAAAAGCTCGCCGCCTGAGGGGTATTGCGAGCCCCAGCGAAGACTGGGGTCTCATGCCACTCCGGACGACCTGGCGGCCTGAGGTCCCGCCTTCGCTGGGACTCGCGCTCAGCCCTCCATCCACTCGCGGAAGAAGCTGTGGTGCGCCTCGCGCAGATCGGCGAGGCGAACGCCCGCGACGCTATCGCCGCCGACGGTGCCGATGCGGTGCATCGGGATGCCCGCGGCCTGGATGCGGTCGGCGCGGTCGCTGGTGACGACGTAGCGGCCCTGGTCCTCGCCGAACGCGGTGAAGTGGTCGCCGATCTGCTCGAATTCGCAGCCGATCCCGCCCGCGAGCGCCATTTCGGCGAGCGCGACGAGCAGGCCGCCATCGGACACGTCGTGGACCGCGCCGACCAGCCCTTCGGCGATCAGCTTGCGGACGAATTCGCCGCGTTCGCGCTCTTTCGCGAGGTCGACCGGCGGGGCGTCGCCCGCTTCCCGCCCGTGCAATTCGCGCAGCCACAGCGACTGGCCGAGGTGGCCGTTGTTGTCGCCGATCACGAAGATCGCATCGCCCTCGGCCGCGAAGCCGATCCGTGCCGATTTCGCATAGTCCTCGAGCACGCCGACCCCGCCGATCGCGGGGGTGGGCAGGATGGCCGATCCGCCGCCGGTCGCCTTGCTCTCGTTGTAGAGGCTGACGTTGCCGCTCACGATGGGAAAATCGAGTGCGCGGCAGGCGTCGCCCATGCCTTCGAGGCAGCCGGTGAGCTGGGCCATGATCTCGGGCCGCTGCGGATTGGCGAAGTTGAGGCAGTTGG
>CAMPIA010000139.1 GCA_946886175.1 uncultured Altererythrobacter sp. | reverse complement strand
GCGGATCAGCGCAGCGCTGGCGTCATGTCCTTGGACCTGGCGGCGAGCGGTGCGAGGCTAAAGCGAGGCTTCCGAAATCGCGTCGTCGGAGCCGAAGGGCAGCCTGCCTGTTGGCGTGTTGCAGCACGTGCGACACTCCTGTGCTGGTCCGCCGACATTCTCGACGACCGGCGCATCGATGCCATGACAACGGTCAACTTCGCGGGCGGGCGAACGGATATCGCCGCGCGCGACGCCGGTGGCGAGGCACACGGCGCGGTGGTGACGGTTTGGTCGCCGAGCGGTGCCCCCCGCCCGCCAGGCACGACCGGCCGGGCTCCGCCGTCAGGCAGCGGAGGCAGCCTTGGGGCCTGGCACTCCCGCCCTGATGATCGTCAAGGCGAACAGCCGTCTCCCCGATCAAAGATCCGCCATGGCAACCGGCAGCACCATCAAGGCGAAGTTGGCGCCGTACTCCACGGCGCAAGGAGGGCGCCATGGTACGGCCCGATGAGCGAAACGATCGGTGCACCAGGGGGCGCGGAACATGCTCGCAGCCGACTGGGTGACTGCCGTCGGTACGGCAATGGCTGGCCTCGCCACGCTCATCGCCGCATGGGCTGGCATCCGGGGTGTCGATGCCTGGCGGTCCGAGATCGTCGGGCGGCGCAAGGCTGAGCTGGCCGAAGACGTGCTCGCCCAGTTCTACCGCGCCCGCGATGTGCTCACCTGGGCGCGGCTACCCGACCGGCCCCTCGGACTTGTCCTGCAGGGCGACGACCGCGATCGACGCCATCGATCGCACGCCTCGCCGATCGAACGCTTGACGCAGGAAAGCGCCCTGTTCTCCGAGCTCCAGGCGAGCCGCTATCGATTCATGGCCTATTTCGGAGAGGACTCGAAGCATCCCTTCGAGGAAGTGCGCGCGATCCATGGAGAGGTCATGTCTTCGGCCGAGGCGCTCATCCGCGACCCGAACGAACTTGCGGCCGACACCGAACGGGACCGTTGGGAAGACGCGATCGGTTGGGTGGATGACGCGGACGACGCGCTGGCGCGACGCCTCGCCGAAACCATCGCTGCGGTCGAGGAAATCTGCCGTCCGCTGATCGCGGACCAGCATCATCGTCGTCGGGCGATGCATGTGTAGCGAACCCCGCAGATCGACCTTGATGTGAGCAACCGGCGTCGGGGGCACCGCGTGCAATTGTCCTTCGAGGCAGGCGGCCTGTCATGCCCGCCCGCCTTGACGATCGTCATTCCGGGCCTCGGGCGAACCTCGCATAGTCACCCGCAGGAGAAGTGCGATGGCGGTCCGGGCGACGGAGCTGATCGAAGACAGGCGCGAGCAGATCCTGCCCGTTCTGTCGGAAAAGGAACGAAAACGGCTACGACAATTCGGCTGCATCGTGCATTTCGCCAAGGGGGAACGCCTCACGACGACGGGCGAAGACGTGCCCGGCATGTTCGTGATCCTCTCGGGTCATGTCGCGGTGCGCGAGCACCGCGGGCTCTCCGTCGGCGACCTCACGCGGCTCGAGCCCGGGATGTTCCTCGCCGACATGGGTCAGCTGGCCGGCCTGCCGGCCCTGGTCGATGCGGTCGCCGAGGACGACGTCGAAGCCTTGCTCGTGCCGACCCCTCGCCTGCGGGAACTGGTCGTCACCGACGCCGACCTGGGCGAAACGATCATGCGAGCGCTCATCCTGCGTCGGGCGCTGCTGCTCGACATGGGCGCCGGCGGACCGGTCCTGGTGGGGCCGGCGCGTTCGGCCAGGATCGTCCGGTTGCAGAATTTCCTGCTGCGTAACGCGTTCCCCCATCAGCTCCTCGACCCGGACCAGCATGCCGAGGCGAACGACATGCTGCACCGCTTCAATATCACGCCCGACAAGTGGCCGGTCGTCGTCTGTCCCTCGGGCGAGGTGCTGATCGACCCCGACGAGGCACGGGTCGCGCGCTGCATCGGGCTGTTGCGCGACATCGATCCGGCCGCGGTCTACGACCTCGTCATAGTGGGGGCAGGACCATCCGGTCTCGCGGCTGCCGTCTATGCAGCGTCGGAAGGCTTGCGCGTGCTGCTTCTCGAAAGCAGCGTGTTCGGCGGGCAGGCCGGGGCGTCCGCGCGGATCGAGAATTACCTCGGCTTCCCGACCGGGATTTCCGGCCGGGCCCTGGCCGGCCGGGCCTATGCCCAGGCCCACAAGTTCGGCGCCGAGATGCTCCTGGCTGCGCGAGTCACCGGCCTCGAGGCAGACGGGACGCAGGCTCGGCTGCCGGTGGATGGCAACAGGCCGGCGACCGCGCGAACCGTGGCCATTGCCACCGGCGCCATCTACCGCCGTCCGGCAATCCCGGGCATCGAACGCTTCGAAGGGTCGAGCGTGCATTACTGGGCCTCGCCGGTGGAAGCACGGCTCTGCAAGGGCGAGGAGGTCGTTCTCGTCGGTGGGGGCAACTCGGCCGGCCAGGCCGCGGTCTACCTCGCAGGGCATGTGAAACGCGTGCACATGCTGGTTCGCGGCAAGGGTCTCGCGGAATCGATGTCAAGCTATCTGGTCGAGCGGATCAAGGCGACCTCCAACATCGAGGTGCGAACGCAGACGACCGTGGTCCGGCTCGAGGGCCAGGCGGGGCAGCTGCGGCAGGCGTCCTGGCGCGACGAGACCACGGGGCAGGAAACGACCCGCCCGATCCGTCACCTGTTCGTCTTCATCGGCGCCGACCCGAACACTTCGTGGCTCGAAGGCTCGGGGGTGCGGCTCGACGAGAGCGGCTTCGTCCTGACCGGCACGCAACTGAGCGACGGCCACCGCTCCTTCGAAACCAGCCTCCGCGGGGTCTTCGCGATCGGGGATGTCCGCTCGGGCTCGACCAAGCGGGTCGCCGCCGCGGTCGGCGAGGGGGCGCAGCTGGTCCAGGTCATTCATGCCTGCCTGGCGCAAGGCGAGACCGGCAAGGAGTGATTCAGGCGCTGCGCGCAAACTTCACGGCGAGGAGATCGGCGTTGTCGACCCCGGGGTCCTGCGAGAACGGGCGTCCCGATCGGTCCCTCGGGCCAGAGACCCGTTCGATCCTGCGCGCTGTGCACATAGTGCCGGCCCCCCTAGGGCCGGAGGGTCATGGTCTGGATCCCGATCACGCGGCGGGCTGGCCGGCCGAGCGCCGCGCTCAGGGCATCGGCGGTGACGGGACCGTCGTAAAGCTCCCCGTCGATGAAGAACGTGGGCGTGCCCCTCACGCCGCCGTGCAGGCCCATGGCATAATCGCGCCTGACCTTGGCCGCGCACGCTCCGCTGGCCAGGGCGTCGCGCAGCCCCGCAACGGAAAGACCGAGCAGCGTCGAGAGGTGGAAGATCACGGGGAGGCTGAGGCGGGACGAATGCGCCATGAGGGCGCGGTGCATCGACCAGAAGTCGCCATGGGCTCCGGCGAACTCCGCCGTCTCCGCGGCAGGCCTCGCCACCGGGTGGATCGTCTCGAGAGGGAAGTGGCGAAAGGCCTGCATGAGGCCGCGATCGTGCCGCCGCAGGACTTCGACCACGACCGGCTCGGCGGCGGCACAGTGCGGACACTGGTAGTCCCCGTATTCGATAAGGATGCGTTCGGCTTGCGGGTCGCCGCGGATGTGATCGAGCGAGGAGAGCGGCGGGACGGCAGCGCGCGGCGATCCGGCTTCCCGGGCCGGCGCCCCACCGCCTGCGTGGGTGCCGCTCCAGCTCGGCGGATCGCTGGCTGGGAAGGAATCGCGGGAACTGCGTTCGACGGGATCGGCCGAAGCGTGGGTTCGCTGATTTGGCATGTCGGGCTCCTCTCTGGAACAGGACGCTAGCCAGGCGGCGGCACCGCGCCTTGACGATCGTCACGCATCGCGGTCGCACTTGCCCGCGGGAAAGGCCCCGCTGACACTTGGGCCTCGAGCTCGGCGGGCTTCGGCTTCGCGCAAGCGCAGGCGCAGGGCCAATGCCACGAACGTCACGCCTGCGGTTAAAGCGTAGAACGCGAGCATCCACGCCAGTGCGAGCAGCCCGATCCCCGGCCACGCTACCAGCAACGCCGCGAGACTGAGCGAGACGGCCGCGCCGGCGATGAGCCACCCGCGACCCTGCGCGCGGCCGAGCCGGACGGCCGCGGCAATCGCGAAGGCCCCGCTGAGCAGCGCCCAAGCGATCAGCAAGGCCACGAAAGCGAGCATGGCCATCTCGGGATAGAGCACCGCGAGCGCGGCCGCGGCCAACGCGACCAGTGCGTAGAGCGCAGGCCACCACCGCCGTTCGCGGCGCTTTGCGCCGCGCAGAGCGAGGACGATCGAGAACACTCCGTCGACGATGCAGTAGCCGGAGAACAGGAGCACGAGCATCAGCAGGGTCGCGAATGGCCAGATCACGGCCACGATGCCGAGCGCGGCGGCAAACGCCCCGCGCAAGGCCGCCGCCCACCACGGCTCGGCCGGTTGGGCAATGTCCGGATCGCGTCCCGCCTGAGGCTCGCGCACCGCCGTCATTGCAGCCTCCCGGTCGAGACGTGATGGGGGCGAGCGGTCAGGCCGTTATAGTGATGCGGTTGTTGACCTGCGTGACGCCGGGAGCACG
>CAMPIA010000138.1 GCA_946886175.1 uncultured Altererythrobacter sp. | reverse complement strand
GGGCATCACCTCGCTCCAGATGGACATCAAGATCGCCGGCATCACGTCGGAGATCATGCGCCAGGCGCTGTCGCAGGCCAAGCAGGGCCGCGCGCATATCCTGGGCGAGATGACCAAGGCGCTGGGCACCGCCCGCGGCGAGGTCAGCAAGCACGCCCCGCGGATCGAGACGATGCAGATCGACAAGGCGAAGATCCGCGACGTCATCGGCACCGGCGGCAAGGTGATCCGCGAGATCGTGGCCGAGACCGGGGCCAAGGTCGACATCGACGACGAAGGCGTGATCAAGATCTCGTCCTCCGACGTCGATCAGATCGAGGCCGCCAAGAAGTGGATCCAGGGCATCGTCGAAGAGGCGGAAGTCGGCAAGGTCTACGACGGCAAGGTCGTGAACATCGTCGATTTCGGCGCGTTCGTGAACTTCATGGGCGGCAAGGACGGGCTCGTCCACGTCTCCGAAATGAAGAACGAGCGGGTCGAGAAGCCGACCGATGTCGTGTCCGAAGGCCAGGAGGTTAAGGTCAAGGTGCTCGAGATCGACCAGCGCGGCAAGGTCCGCCTGTCGATGCGGGTGGTCGACCAGGAAACCGGTGAGGAGCTCGAGGATACCCGTCCGCCGCGCGAACCGCGCGAGCCCCGGGGTGACCGCGGCCCGCGCGGCGGCGGTGGCGGCGGCGATCGTCGCGGCGGGGGCCGTGGCCCGCGTGGCGGCGGTGGCGGCGACCGCGATCGCGGCCCGCGTCGCGAAGGCGGCGGTGGCGGCGGCGAGAGCCACGTCCCCGACTTCCTGAAGGACTGATCCTTCGCGAAATGAGTAACAGGGGGGCCGCGAGCGTATCGCGGCCCCTTTCGTTTGGGAGATCGACCATGCTGCCCCGCGAAACCCTTGCCACCGCGCAAATCCCCGGCGGCGACACGCTGACGCTGGTGAGCCACGGGCGCGATTTCGTCATCATGCTCGGGCGCGACGAGCTCATGGGCACGCGCATGCGCTTTTCCGAAGAACAGCTCGCCGAGCTGACCGTGGCGCAGCTCTCTGCGCCGCGCCCGCGCGTGCTGATCGGCGGCTACGGCATGGGCTTCACCTTCCGCGCCGCGCTCGCCGGTCTGCCCGAGAGCGGGCGGGTGGTCGTGGCCGAGGTCGTCCCCGAAATCCTCGAATGGGCGCAGGGCCCGCTGGCCGAACTGACCGGCGACAGCCTCGCCGATCCGCGCGGCGAGGTGGTGATCGCCGATGTCGCGGCGCTGGTGGACGACGCGGGCGACGGCACCACCGATCGCTACGACGCGATCCTGCTCGATGTCGACAACGGCCCCGACGGGATCGTGCGCGATGGCAACGAACGGCTCTACACCCGCACCGGCATCGCGCGCCTGCGCGACGCGCTATCGCCCGGCGGCGTGCTCGCGGTGTGGTCCGCCGCGCCCGACCACAAGTTCGCCCGGCGGCTCAAGGATGCCGGCTTCACGGTGGAGGAGCGCACCGTGCGCGCCCGCCCCAACAACAAGGGCCCGCGCCACACGATCTGGTTCGCGCATCGGCCCTAGGGGCCGGGCCTAATCGCGCTTGAGCCGCAGGCGGCCCATGAAATCGCGCTTGCCCAGTTCCACGCCCTTCATCCGCAGGATGTCGTAGGCGGTGGCGGCGTGAAAATAGAAGTTCGGCTGGCTGAAGCTGAGCAGGAAGTCCTCGGCCGCGAAGTCCATCCCGCGCTCGCGCATCTGGAAGCGCATCGGCCGCCCGATCCAGCCCTCCATCTCCGCCTCGTCGAGCGCTTCGAGCGCGGCGCTCGCGTCATCGAGCCTGGCGCGCAGTGCGTCGAAGCTTGCCGGCGCCGCCGCGTTGTCGGGCTCGAACAGGCCCGCGCGCACGCCCTCGATCGCGCCCTGGGTGTGCACCGCGACGCTCTTCACCTGGTAGTCGAAGGCGAGCATGTCGTCGGTCAACCGGGCGCCGATCAACTCGCCCGGCGCGCAGCCTTGCGCGCCGCACCATTCCTCGGCCTTGTCGACCAGGCGGCGGGTCGCGCCGATCATCTGAAGCGCACTGGGGACGAAAGCGGCGTGAAGCGAAAGCGGCATGGGCGGGGCTCCTGAAATCGGGTGCGGGTTCGAAACCTAGTATCGCGCGCGCCGGCTGGCCAGCGCCGATCAATCGAGCGCGAGCACGCAGCCCGCCAGCCGCTCGACCTCGCGCGGCTCGTGACTGACGAGCACCACCGGCACGGCGACGCGTGCGACGATTCGCTCGATCATCCCCAGAATGCGCTCGGCGCGCGCGGCGTCGAGCGAGGACAGTGGCTCGTCGAGCAGCAGGAAAGCCGGGCGGGCGAGCACCGCGCGCCCGATCGCCACCCGCCGCGCCTCGCCGCCCGACAGTGTGCGGGGGCGGCGGCCGAGCAAGGGCGCGATGTCGAGCAGGTCGGCGACCTCGGCGAGATCGGGCCATTCGCCGGCGGGCGCGGGGGAGGGCGCGCCATAGCCGAGATTGCGCCCCACGGTGAGGTGCGGGAACAGCCGCATGTCCTGAAACGCGTAACCCGCGCGGCGCGCCTCTGGCGGCAGGTCGATCCGCGCGTGGCTGTCGAACAGGGTCGCCCCGCCGATCGCGATCCGGCCCGCAAGCGGCCGCCGCAGTCCGGCGAGGCAGCCGAGCAGCGAGGTCTTGCCCGCTCCCGATGGGCCGGTGACCGCGAGCACGCGCGCCTCGCTCGCCAGTGCGACGCGGTGCTCGCGCGGCCCGGCGCGATAGGTCAGCGCCAGGTCAAACGACATGCGCATCGCTTCCTGCCGCGCGGCGCACCAGCCACTCGCTGACGACGAGCGCGCCGAGCGAAAGCAGCACCGAAACGATCGCCAGCCTCGCCACGGCGGTCTCTCCGCCGGGCGTCTGCAACAGCGTGTAGATCGCCAGCGGCAGCGTGCGCGTTTCGCCCGGGATATTGGCGGCGAAGGTGATCGTCGCGCCGAACTCGCCGATTGAGCGCGCGAAGCCCAGCACCATGCCCGCGAGAATCCCCGGCAGGCTGAGCGGCAGGGTGATCGTGCGGAACGCGCGCCACCGGCCCGCGCCAAGCGTGCGCGCGGCTTCGACCAGCCGCCGGTCCACCGCCTCGATCGAGAGCCGCATGGCGCGCACCATCAGCGGCAGCGCCATCACCCCGGCGGCCAGCGCCGCGCCGGTCCAGTTGAACACCAGCGTCAGGCCGAACGTATCCGCAAGGAAAGCCCCCGCCGGCCCGTTGCGCCCGAAGGCGAGCAGCAGCAGCCATCCGGTCACCACCGGCGGGATCACCAGCGGCAGGTGCACCAGCGCGTCCAGCAGCAGCTTGCCCGGAAAGCTGCGCCGCGCGAGCAGCCAGGCGAGCGCGTAGGCAACGGGCAGCGCCGCCGCCATCGCCACCAGGCTGACCTTGAGCGAGAGCCCGATCACCTCCCATTCGGCGGGCGACAGCACGCTCAGGCGGCCGGAGGCAGCGGAGCGAAGCCGTGGCGCGCGAAGATCCGCTGCGCCTCGGGCGAAGCGAGGTAGTCGAGAAACTCCGCAACCTCCGGACTGGCCGAACTCTCGAGGATCGCCGCGGGATAGCGGACCGGCGGGTGCGAACCGTCGGGCAGCCGCGCGGCGATCCGCACCTTGTCCGAGGCCGCGGCATCGCTGGCATAGACGATCGCCGCCGCCACTTCGCCGCGTTCGGTCAAGGCGAGCGCCGCGCGCACATTCTCGGCGGGGATAACCTTCGGACGCACCGCGTCCCACAGTCGGAGCGACACCAGCGCCGCCTTGCCGTAGCGCCCGGCGGGGACCGTCTCGGGCTCGCCCATCGCGACCCGTTCGCCCGCCAGCGCCTGTCGCGGCGAGACTTCGCCCGCCGCGCCGCCGCCTGCGGGCCGAACGACGACCATCGCATTGGAGATCACGTCGCGGCGGCTGCCGGGCGCAAGCAATCCCGCGCGCCCGAGCGTGTCCATCCAGCCCTCGTCGGCGAGAAAGACCGCGTCCGCCGGTGCGCCGGCCTCGACTTGCCGCGCGTGCGCCTGCGAGCCTGCATAGGAGACCACCGGCCGCACATGCCCATTCCGGGCCCAGTCGTCCGCCGCCTCGTCGAGCGCGCCCTGCAGGCTCGCCGCGGCGAGAACGACGGGGCCGCGTTCGTGCGGCTGCGAACAGCTTCCAGCCAGCAGCGCGAGCAGGCAGGCAAGGACGACGCGCATCGGGCCTTGGACCGTCACGCGCGCGCCCGCCGCGGCAAGCCCGGCGTCAGCGCACCCGCGGGCCGCCGAACGGCAGCGGGGGAGGGGGCCGGCGCGCACCGCGCGGAAGCTGCGCCTGATAGGCGCGTCCGCAGTGTTCGACGCAATAGGGGAAGCCCGGGTTCACCGCCACGCCGCAGAAGTGGAAATCCGGCTCGCCCGGATGGCCCATCGGCCAACGGCAGACCTTGTCGCTCAGGTCGAGCAGACTGGTCTTGTCGGCGATCTCGGCGCTCGGTTTGGCGGGAACCAGGCGGCGCGGCGGGGCGGGCGGGATCGGCGCCTGCTGGTCGCCCGGGCCCTGGCGCAGGAAGCCGCCGGGGC
>CAMPIA010000137.1 GCA_946886175.1 uncultured Altererythrobacter sp. | reverse complement strand
TCGCCGAGCCGCGCGCCGGGCTGCGCCCGCTCGATCCCGATCATCAGGCATTCGTACGTCACCTCGACCAGCCGCCTGGCCTTGAGCGGCACGTCGCCGATCAGGTACATGCGGCTGGTGTCGCCGTGCCAGCCGTCGAGCAGCGGGGTCACGTCGACGTTGACGATGTCGCCGTCCTTGAGCGTCTTTTCGCTCGGGATGCCGTGGCACACGACGTGGTTGACCGAGATGCAGCACGAATGGGTGTAGCCGCGATAGCCGAGCGTGGCGGGCACCGCGCCGCCGACCAGCATCAGCTCGCGCACCTTGTCGTCGATCTGCGCGGTCGAGATCCCCGGCTGCATCATCGGCACGATCGCGTCGAGGATGCTCGCGGCAAGCCGCCCTGCGCGGCGCATGCCGTCGAAGCCCTCTTCACCGTGGAGCTTGATGGTGCCGTCGCGGATCACCGTGTCGCGGCCGTCGATTACCTGGTATTCGGTCATGAACTGCGATGTAGTGCGAAACACGCGGAAATTCCAGCGAGTCGGTTCGGGATCAGTTCGCGCTGAACGCCTCGCGGTACTGGGGCTTCACCGCTTCGATCACCGCGGCATCGACCGGGAAGTTCAGCTCGTAGCTCCCCTCGGCGTAAGGACCCGCGACGTAGGGGCCGAACCACACGCCGATCCGGTCGAACGTTTTGCCGTTCGAGGAGCCGACGATCACCGTGGCATCCTCGACCTTCTGGCACTCGTTGAAGCCGTAATCCTCGCCTTGGGGCACTTGCGGCACGGCCTCGCCCCGGCGCGCGGCGCGCTCGGCATTGAGCGCGTCGCACAGCTTCTCGCCCAGCGCCGCGTCGAGCGCCGCGGGAGATTCGAACATGTCGATTCCCTCGGCGCCCGTGTCCGCCTTGCGATCCCACACCAGCGTCTCGAGCCCGTACATCCCGTGCGCACCGCCGGTGTAGGTCGAGAAGTCGCCGGTCAGACTGAGATAACGCGGGACGTTCGCGACGACCTTCCATTCCTCCGAGAAACTGTGCGCGCGGTAGGGATAGTCGTTCGCCTGCGCCTGCTCGCGGTCGTCTTCGGACTCGGAGATCAGCGTCGCCTTCGCGTCGGCGGCATCCTTGTCGAGCCGCGCCGCGAGTGCGGGAATCGCGCCGACCTCCGCCGGATAGGAGTAAGCGAAGATGTAGAGATCGGTTTCCTCGTCGACCGACTTGGCCACACCTTTCGCGGTGGAGCTGGCGCGTGCGCCGGACTGCTGGCTCTCGGCCACGCCGAGTTCGTCGCTCACGTCTTCGGGCGAGGAGCACGCGGCCAGCGCGAACGCGATCGGCGCGATGGCGGCGAGGTTTCGAATAGACATTGGATTTTCTCCCGCGAAAGGCGCTATCGGGCGCCATATGAACTCTGGCGCCAATCTCATTCAAGACGATCGCGGGCAAGACGCGGTTCCCATCCACCTCGTCGCCAAGGATGGCTTCGAGCGCTGGGCCAGGAAGCTCTCGACCGGGCAGCGCACGGCCCTGACGGCGCAGAAATTCGACGGTGGCGGCTATCAGGTCGGGATCGTGCCCGATGGCGACGCGTGGTTCGCCGTGGGCGGCGTGGCCAATCCCGACGCGCTTTCGAGCTGGTGCATGGCCAAGCTCGCCGACGCGCTTCCGGCCGGAACCTACAGGCTCGCGGCGGGCGAGCCCGGCCCCGCGCTCCATGGCTGGCAGCTCGCGCAGTACCGTTTCGACCGCTACCGCAAGGACGACGAGCCCACCGGGCCGCGCGTGTTGCTGACCAGGCAGGTGAAGGCGATCGAACCCGCGCTGGCCGAAGCCCGCGCGGTGTGCCTGGTGCGCGATCTCGTCAACACTCCGGCCGAAGACATGGGGCCCGCGGCGCTCGAAGCCGAATGCGAAAAGCTCGCCAAGGCGCACGGGGCGAAGCTCTCGGCGGTGAAAGGCGATGCGCTCGAGCAGCAGTTTCCGATGGTCCACGCGGTCGGCCGCGCCGCTGCACGCCACCACGCGCCGCGGCTGATTCATCTGACCTGGGGCAAGGAAGGCGATCCGGTGCTCGCGGTGGTCGGCAAGGGGGTGTGCTTCGATTCGGGCGGGCTCGACGTGAAATCGTCGGCCGGGATGCTGCTGATGAAGAAGGACATGGGCGGCGCGGCGCACGCGATCGCGCTCGCCGGACTGGTCATGGCCGCCGGGCTGCCGGTGCGATTGCATCTGATCGTGCCCGCGGTCGAGAACGCGATCTCGTCCAATTCCTTCCGCCCCGGCGACGTGCTGCGCAGCCGCAAGGGGCTGACGGTGGAGATCGGCAACACCGACGCCGAGGGGCGGCTGATCCTCGGCGACGCGCTGACGCTGGCGAGCGAGCAGACGCCCGACCTGATGCTCGACTTCGCAACGCTCACTGGCGCGGCCCGGGTCGCGCTCGGTCCCGAATATCCGGCGCTGATGGCGCGGCGCGACGGAACCGCCGCCGCGCTGATCGCGGCGGGCAAGGCGCACGACGACGAGCCGTGGCGTCTGCCCCTGCCCGAAGCCTACGCCGAATGGCTCAAGTCCGACATCGCCGACACCAACAACGCCCACGCCAACGCCTTTGCGGGCGCGAGCGTGGCGGGGTTGTTCCTCGACAAATTCGTGGGTGAAGGCCTGGACTGGGCGCACTTCGACACCTTCGCCTGGCGTCCGCTGCCCAAGCCAGGCCGGCCCAAGGGCGGCGAGGCCTATGGCTTGCGCGCCGCCTGGCACATGTTGCGCGAACGCTACGGCAACGGGTGACGCGCAGCGCGTCGGCTTGCCCGGCGGGCGGGCACGGGGTAAGCGCGCCGGCAGCCAGATACCGAGGTCTCAAGAAACGCACGTGACGGCGCCAGTACGATACCCATTGCCCGAAGGCACGATCGGCCTGCGGGGTCCGGTCGCGCGGCCCGCGCCCGGCACGCTGCCGCTGCGCGGCGATCTCGCGCATATCGCGCTCGCGGGCCATTACCTTGCGGCGCACTACGTCGTGCCGCTTCCCCGCACGGTGGGCGAGGAAGGCGCGACGCTGCGGCTGACCCCGCGCGACGATGCCGAGGCGGTGATCGCGCTGGACGCGGGCGCCGCGATCGAAGCGCTCGACTACGCCGGCGACTGGTGCTGGGCGAGTTGCGGGCCGCAGGGGCCGAGCGGCTACCTGCGCACCGCGCTGCTCGCCCAGGACGAACCTGCGTGACCACCTCGGTCTTCATCGACGGGGCGGCGGGAACGACCGGGCTCGAGATCGTCGAGCGGTTGCAGGGTCGCCCCGAATTCACTCTCCTCACGCTCGACGATGCGCGGCGCAAGGACGCTGCCGCGCGGCGCGAGGCGCTGAACGCGGCCGATGTCGCGATCCTGTGCCTGCCCGACGATGCCGCGCGAGAAGCGGTGGCGATGATCGATCCGGCCGGCGGCACGCGGGTGATCGACGCCTCGAGCGCGCACCGCACCGCCGAAGGCTGGACTTACGGCTTCCCCGAGCTCGTCGGCCGCGCGGCGGTGGCGGAGGCGGCGCGGGTCAGCAACCCCGGCTGCTACCCGACCGGCTTCCTCGCGCTGATCGCCCCGCTGGTCCGCGCCGGGCATCTGCCGGCCGACTGGCCCTATACGGTCAACGCGGTCAGCGGCTATTCGGGCGGCGGCAAGGCGCTGATCGACCGCTTCGCGCGCGAGCCCGACATCGCCTTCCGCGCCTATGCGCTCGATCTGGAGCACAAGCATCGCGCGGAAATGAAGGTCCATGCCGGCCTCGAACACGGGGTGATCTTCGCGCCCTCGGTCGTTCCCGCCTATCGCGGGATGGTGGTCGAAGTCCCCCTGCACCTGGGCGCCATGAACCGCGAGACGACCGCCGACCGCCTGCGCGAAGCCTTGCACGAATACTATTCGGGTTCGCAAATCGTCCGCGTCTGCGACGGCGGCGCGCTTCCCGAACTCCTCCTTCACGCCGACCAGCCGCCGAGCGACGGCATGGAACTCCACGTCCGCGGGAACGCGGGCGGCTATCACGCCCGCATGATCGCCGTGCTCGACAACCTCGGCAAAGGCGCCAGCGGCGCCGCGATCCAGTCGCTCAACCTGATGTGCGGGCTGGAGGAGACGGCAGGGCTGCGGCTGACTGCCTGATAATTAGGCACTCGCTGGATTCCGATTGAGCAGCGGTGGGGGCGCAACTGCGCCCTTCCGATCCACCCTCCCCCCTGCCATCGCGCTGGCACGCTTCTTGATTTGCCCGGGCGGGTAAGCGATGAGCCGATCGAGCGGGTGAGCCCGCACGGTCGGCAAATTGCGCAGGGATCGAAGGCCACATGAAAAAGATCGAAGCGATCATCAAACCCTTCAAGCTCGACGAGGTGAAGGAGGCGCTGCACGAGATCGGCGTGTCGGGCATCACCGTGACCGAGGCCAAGGGCTTCGGCCGGCAGAAGGGCCATACCGAGCTCTATCGCGGCGCCGAATACGTGGTCGATTTCCTGCCCAAGGTGAAGCTCGAGGTCGTGGTGAGCGACCAGCTTGCCGAGCGCACGGTCGAGGCGATCGCGGCCGCCGCGCAGACCGGCCGCATCGGCGACGGCAAGATCTTCGTCTCGACCATCG
>CAMPIA010000136.1 GCA_946886175.1 uncultured Altererythrobacter sp. | reverse complement strand
CGCCTGGTGCGCGAGATGATGGGCGAAGGCGAGTTCATCGAGATTTTCGTCGACACCCCGCTCGAGGTGGCCGAGGCGCGCGACGTGAAAGGCCTCTACAAGAAGGCCCGCAGCGGCCAGCTCAAGAACTTCACCGGGATCGACAGCCCCTACGAAGAGCCGGAAAACGCCGAGATTCGCGTGAACACCGTGGAGATGACCGTGGAAGAGGCCGCCGATTACGTCGTTTCGCGGATCCTCCCCCTCAAATGAGCATGACCGACGCAGAGCTGGCGGCGCACCTCGCTCAGGTCGCCGGGCGTATCCTGATCGAGGTGCGCGACAGCGGCGTGTTCGCAGGAAAGGCGCTGGGCAGCGCGGGCGACGAGATCTCGAACAGGTTCCTGCTCCACGCGCTCCGAGCGCAGCGGCCCGACGACGGCGTGCTGTCGGAGGAAAGCCGCGACACGCTGGCGCGGCTCGACAAGGAGCGTGTTTGGATCGTCGATCCGGTCGACGGCACCCGCGAATACGGCGAGGCGCGCAGCGACTGGGCGGTCCATGTCGGGCTTTCGGTCGGCGGCGAGGCGAAGGTCGGCGCGGTCGCTCTGCCCGGGCTCGGCGGAGCCGTTGTTCTGCGCAGCGACCAAGTCGCCGCCTTGCCCGAAGCGCCCCCCACGCCGCGGCTTGTGGTCAGTCGCACGCGTCCGGCGCGCGAAGCGGTGGCGGTGGCCGAGGCGATCGGCGGCGAACTGGTGGCTATGGGCTCGGCCGGCGCGAAGGCGATGGCGGTGGTGCGCGGCGAGGCGGAGATCTATCTCCACTCCGGCGGACAACATCAGTGGGATTCCTGCGCCCCGGTCGCGGTCGCCGCGGCGCACGGGCTCCATTGCTCGCGCATCGACGGCGCGCCGCTCGTCTACAACGCGTTCGACACCGAATTGCCCGACCTGCTGATCTGCCGCGCCGAATGGGCCGAGCGCGTGCTCGAGGAAGTCCGCCGGCTCGGCTGAGCGCTATTCGGCCGGAGCTGGAGTTTGCTCGTCGTCGGGCGAGTCTTCGTCCGCGGCCGCCGCAGGCTCGCTATCGCCGGCGCTCTCTTCGTCCGGAACCGCGATCGTTACGTCGACCCGGCGGTTGGCCGCGCGACCGGCTTCGTCGGGTGTGCCGTCGAGCTGCGCGTTGGGCGCGATCGGGCGCTGTTCGCCGATCGCGATAACCGTGATCCGCTCCTCGCCCACGCCCTGCTCCAGCAGCCAGTCGCGGACCATTTCGGCCCTCCGCTCCGACACCCGCAGGTTGGCCTCGTCGTCACCCACCGAATCGGTATGCCCGCGCAGTACGATCGCCCCGCCGGCAGCCATCTGCTCGGTTTCCATGATCGCTTCGAGATCGGCGATCGCGGCCGCAGACAGCTCGCCCCCGGTCTCCGCGAAGGTGACGCTGGCGGCGAGCGGTTCGAGCACGGGTTCGACGCGTTCGATCTGGACCTCGTCGCGGATGATCGAGGACTGCGTCGGCGCGGCCGTGGGGGTCTGCTCGGGTGGAGCGGGCGGGTCGCGATCGGCGCAGCCCGCAAGCGCGAGCGCGGCCGCCAGTGCGACACATCGTTTCATGGCGAAATTCCTCCTCATGCCGGCTGCGGGTCCGGTGCGTCCTTGTTGGGCTGCCGCGCCTTTTCTCCCCCCGTCCGGATCTTGGGCGGGGTGAACGAGATGATCGTGTCGCCCGCACGCGGCTCGGGGCGCGCGGCGTGGGTGAAGAAGCGCAGCGTGCCGTCCTGCCGCATCAGCAGCAGCAAATGCCCTTCTCCGGGCAGGATCTCGCGCGCGTCGTCGAAATCGAACTCTTCGGACAGCTTGGTCTTGCGGAACACCCAGCCCTGCTCCTGACGCATGTGAACCTCGTCCGCGCCGAGCCCGGTGTCGAACAACGCCCGGCCCTTGAGCGAGCTCGGCAGCTTGCGATGATCCTCGGCCTTTTCGGCTTCGCCGAGCTGGTAGATCGAATCGGTGCCGAGCTCGGGCGCGAACTCGGTGCAGACCAGCGTGTTGTAAGCCTCGTTGTCGGTCGCCGCGACCAGCACCTGGAACGGCGCGAGATCGAGATTGTATTCGGTCGCCTCGTTGAGAATCTCGCCGTGGTAGGTCGGTATTCCCGCCGCGCGCGCCGGCTTGAGGTGGCCCCAGTTCGAATCGACCACCATCACCGGGGTCTTCAGCTCGTGCATCTGCTTGGCCAGCGCGACCGTCCACGGATTGGCGCCCACGATCAGCAGACCCGGCCGCGATTCGCCTTTGACCCCGAGCAGCCGCGCCACCCAATTGATCGTGAATCCGTGGAACACGATCGTCGCCACCACCACCGCGAAGCTGAGGCCGATCAGGATCGTCGCGTCGGCGAAGCCGATCTCCTCCAGCCGGAGCGCGAACAGGCCCGAGATCGAGACCATGACGATCCCGCGCGGGGCGATCCAGGCGAGAAACAGGCGTTCGTTCCACGGCACGTTGCTGAACAGCAGGCTGAGAAGGATCGTCGCCGGCCGCACGAGGAACAGCAGCGCGAGGATGAACAGGCCGAAGCGCCATTCGAACGTGCGCAGCTGCGCGAGATCGAGCGAGGCGGCGAGCACCACGAAGATCCCCGAGACGAGCAGGATCGCGACGTTGTGCTTGAAAGGATGGATGCTGCGCAGGCTGGCGACATCCATGTTCGCCAGCGCGATGCCCATCACCGTCACCGCCATCAGCCCGGCTTCGTGCGCGATCAGGTTGCAGCCGACGAAGACCCCGATCACGCTCACGAGCAGGACCGGCGCCTTGAGGAATTCGGGGACGAGCCCGCGCGGAAAGCTCCATGCGATCGCACGCGCGGCGCCGTAGCCGACCACGCCCGAAAGCAGCCCGGCGATGATGATCGGCGGGACCGCCTCGACCAGCGTCGCACCGCCGCGCGAGAGGCGAAAGTATTCGTAGGCGATGACCGCGCAGAGCGCGCCGACCGGATCGTTGACGATCGCCTCCCAGCGCAGGAGTGCGGCCGGGCGCTGCTTGATGGTCGACTGGCGCAGCAGCGGCAGCACCACGGTCGGTCCGGTCACCACCAGGATGCCGGCGAAGAGCACCGCGACCGGCCAGACCAAGCCGGCGATGTAATAGCAGGCGAGCGCGCCGAACAGCCAGGCAAGCGGGACGCCGAGGAACACCAGCCGGCGAACCCCCTCTCCGTACTGGCGAAACTCGCGGAAGTTGAGCCCGAGCCCGCCTTCGAACAGGATCAGCGCGACCCCGATCGAAACCGCGGGGCCGAGAAAATCGCCGAACACCGCGCGCGGATCGAACAGGCCCAACACCGGGCCTGCCAGGAAGCCCGCCGCGAGCATGAGGCCGATCGAAGGCCAGCCGGTGCGCCAGGCGACCCACTGGGCGCCGATGCCGAGCACGCCCACCAGCGCTATGACAAGTGCCTGATCTTCCATAGCCCCCCGAATGATCCCCCGCGTTGTTCTTCGACAGATGAATGCCCGGCCGGGCGATTCTATCCCGCTATCCGCCCTCGAAGGCCATCAGCGCGGCGACCGCAACCCCCGCGGTGCGCAATTTCTCCGCCCCGCCCAGATCGGGCAGGTCGATCGCGAACAGCGCGTGCCCGACCCGCGCCCCGGCCATGCGCAGCAGATCGACGGCCGCGAGCGCGGTGCCCCCGGTCGCGATCAGGTCGTCGACGATCACGACGTTCTGCCCGGCTGCGATCGCGCCGGGATCGATCTCGAGCCGATCGCTGCCGTATTCGAGCGCGTAGTCGATCCCGATCGTCGCCACCGGCAGCTTGCCCGGCTTGCGGACCGGCACGAAGCCGATACCGAGCTCGACCGCCACCGCCGCGCCGAAAATGAACCCGCGCGCCTCCATCCCGGCGATCGCCTCCGCCCCCGCGTCCCGCGCACGATCGGCTAGATGGCCCACCGCGGCCGCCAGCCCCTCGCCATGGCCGATCAGCGTCGTCACGTCGCGGAACTGGATTCCGGGCGCGGGAAAGTCGGGCACGGTGCGCACCAGCGCCTTCAGGTCGTCTGGGCTCATCGTTCGTCCGGAATGAAAAGCGCCCCTCGCATCGACCGGCGCATCGCCGGGATGGAGGGGCGCAATTTCGCGTCGCGTGCGGAGACGATCAGTCGTCTTCGCGCCGCGGCTTGGCGCCCGACCAGATCTGCTTCTTGGCGAGGAACGCGAGGATCGTCGCGAAGATCAGGAAGCCGAGCACCGGCCAGCCGGTCTGGCGCCGCTCGACCAGATTGGGCTCGGCGGTCCAGGTCAGGAACGCGGCGACGTCGGACGCCATCTGGCGGATCGTGGGCGCCGGGTTGCCCTCGGCATATGTCACCTGGCCGTCGGCGGTCAGCGGGGGCGCCATCGCCAGGTTGAGGTTGGGGAAGTAGCGGTTGAAGTGCAGCCCGGTCGGGGTCTCGAACTCGGGGAATTCCGCGGTCAGCTCGGCCGGCACCGGGCCGTAGCCGGTCAGCAGCGAATAGACGTATTCGGGCCCGTGGTGGCGCGCCTGGGTCATCAGCGAGAGATCGGGCGGCACCGCGTTGTTGTTCGCCGCCGCGGCCGCGACCGCGTTGGGATAGGGCGAGGGGAAGTAGT
>CAMPIA010000135.1 GCA_946886175.1 uncultured Altererythrobacter sp. | reverse complement strand
CAGCGGGCGTGCGCGACATGCCAGCCGACATAGTCGCTGCGCCGCAAATGGGAACAGCGGGCGACAAGCGCCGGTTCATGTTCGATCGCGTCTTGTGCGGCGGCAGCCTTCCGTGCCAATCCGCCGGGGCGCATCCGGAGGGATCAGGAAATGCTGAAGAAGATGATTGCGGTGGCCGCGCTCGGCGCCGCGGTGGTGACGCTCACCGCGTGCAACACGGTCAAGGGCCTGGGCCGCGATATCGAATCGGTCGGCGAAGCGGGCGATCGCGCGACCTGACGCGCTTGCCATCGGGCGCGGTGCTCCAGGGTCGATGCAGAGGCATCGCGGCCGCCGAGCGACGCTGTCCTGGAGCAAAATCCGCCCGCTGCGGAGCGGTCGCCGTTGCCGGTTGTGGGTTTGGACCCTATCGCCCGCCCGATGCAGCATTATGATGCGATCGTGCTCGGCGGCGGGGCTGCCGGGCTTATGTGCGCCGCCGCCGCGGGCCGACGCGGTGCGCGCGTGCTGGTGCTCGAGCGCGCGGCGGAGGTGGGCAAGAAGATCCTCATCTCGGGCGGCGGGCGGTGCAATTTCACCAATCTCCAGACCGCGCCCGAGCGCTATCTTTCGGCCAACCCGCACTTCGCCAAGTCGGCGCTGAGCCGGTACACCGCCCGCGATTTCCTCGCGCTGGTCGAATCCTATGGGATCGCCTGGCACGAGAAGACGCTGGGGCAGCTCTTCTGCGATGGATCGGCGCGCCAGGTGGTCGCGATGTTGCTCGACGAATGCGCCAGGGCCGAAGCGGCGGGCGGCGGGGTCGACGTGCGGTGCGGCGAGGAGATCGCCGAGGTGACGCACGGCGGGAGCGACTTCGGCGTCGCGGCGTCGTCGGGCGCTTACACGGCGGGTGCGCTGGTGATCGCTACCGGCGGACCTTCGATCCCGAAGATGGGCGCGAGCGATTTCGCCTACCGCCTCGCGCGCCAGTTCGGGCTGAAGGTGGTCGAGCCGCGGCCTGGGCTGGTGCCGCTGACGCTGGGGGGCGAAGACGTGCTGTTCCGCGACCTTTCAGGCGTTTCGGCGGAAGTCGTCGCGCGCTGCGGCAAGGGGGCGTTCCGCGAGGCGGCGCTGTTCACCCACCGCGGGCTCTCGGGGCCGGCGATTCTCCAGGCCTCCTCCTACTGGCGGCCGGGCGATGCGGTCGGGATCGACTTTCTGCCCGACCGGCCCGGGCGGTGGCTGATCGAGGCCAAGCGCGCCAGCCCGCGCGCGACCGTGCGCAGCACCATCGGTGAGGCCCTGCCCGACCGGCTGGCCGCGACACTGGCCGAGCGGCTCGCGCTCGGTGGCGAACTCGCCAACCTGCCCGACAAGGCGCTGCTGACGGCGGAAACGCGGCTGGCGGACTGGCGCTTTTGCCCCAACGGCAGCGAGGGCTTCGCCAAGGCCGAAGTAACGCTCGGCGGGATCGCGACCGCCGAGCTGTCGTCGAAGACGATGGAGGCGCGCCGCGTGCCGGGCCTCTACGCGATCGGCGAAGCGGTCGATGTGACCGGCTGGCTCGGCGGATACAACTTCCAGTGGGCCTGGGCGAGCGGGGTCGCGGCGGGCGAGGCGCTCGCCGAACGCACCTAGAACAGCTTGCGGAATTCGATCTCGAAGGTCCGGCCGAGCGGATCGATCAACTGCGGCTGATAGCTGAGCGGCACCACGCCGGCGCCGTCGGTCACCCGCTGCTGCGCGTCGAACAGGTTGTCGATCCGCAGCGATAGCCGCGTGCCCTTCCAGAAGCCGGGGGTGCCGCCGGTCAGCCATTGCTGCTGCTCGAGATTGGCGAACAGCCGCATGTCGAACTTGGCGATATCGTCGAAGAACAGGTCCTGCGAACCCGGCAGGCCGCTGCCGTCGATGCGCGTGGCGGACTGGTAGTTGCCCGACAGGCGCACGCCGACGCCCTTGTAGAACACCCCGCCCTCGAGCTCGACCTTGTGCCGCGGCACGCCGTTGCCGAACGCCTGGCCGCTGAGCTGATCGAGCACCGGCCCGCGGGCCGCGACCAGCACCTGATTCTCGAATTCGATTGTGTGGTAGAGGCCGAGGTTCCAGCGGCCCTGCCCTCCACCGCCACGCCCGCCGCCACCGCGCCCGCCGCGGCGTGAGGCGCGTTCGCCCTCGTCGCCCCCCTCGCCCGCCTGCGCCGCGGGCGTGGCGCAGATGCGCTCGCGAAACCGGGCGAGGCGCGCCGGATCGATCTCGCCGTTCTCGTCGCGGAGCCGCGCCTGAACCCGTTCGGGCAGCGTGGCGACGTCGATCTCGGCGGTCGCGTCAGCGCATAGCGTCTGGCGCAGGGCCTCGAGACGCTCGGGGTTCATCCGCGGCGCGGCGTCGCCGCCCGCCGGCGCTGGCGATTGGGCGGCAGCCATGCGCCCGCGCCAGCCGCCGCGACCGCTGCGCTCGCCCTCGGGCTCCTCCGGACCGACCCGGCCGAACAGGTTGACGCCGTAGCGCAGACGCGAGTTCCTGGTGCCCGCGAACGTGATCGGGCGACGGTCGATCGAGATCAGATTGCCCGACGGATCGCGCACGACGCGCTCGGGGAACGCCGCCTCGATCGCGGGGGTGAGCAACGGGAAGCCCTGCGTCACATCGTCCGAGCGATTGCGGAAGTATTCGACGACCAGATTCGCGCGGTCGAACAGGTCGATCTCGTAGTTGGCCGAGAGCTTGATGTCGCGCTGGGTCTCGGCGTCGAGGTTCGGGTTGCCGCCGGTGACGATGGTCGCGAGCACGCTTTCGCCGCGGGTGAAATCGAATACCGGCACGTTGAAGTCGGTCACCACCGGATCGCCGAGTTGCGACAGGCTGGGGGCCGCCTGGCGCCAGATGTAGCTCGCCTGGAGAGACAATCGCTCGGTCGGCCGCCAGGAAAGCCCGGTCGTATAATCGGCCAGGGTCCCGAAATCGGAAAGATGCTCGACCCCTGCGGCAAGGTTGAGGCTGAGTTCGCCGAGCGCGCCGAGGAACCCCTCGCGTTCGCTGGCGATCGGCACGCCGAGGTTGACCCCTGCGTTGAGATTGCCGCGCGTCTGCTCGAGCTCGTCGTCGATCGCACGGGTATCGGTGCTCTGAATGCGGTTCCACGAATAGCCGGTGTCGAACGTCAGGTTCACTTCCCCGGCGGGGAGCAGGAGCGGGGTGCCGCGCAGGGTCGCCTTGGCGTCGGCCGCGTAGGAGGTGCTGTCGGCGCGGTCGATGCCCGCCCCGGCTACCGGCGGCAGAATGCCGTCGATCGCGAGCTCGCCCGCATCGACCAGATCCTGCAAGGCGCTCGCGTCGCGCCTCCGGTCGATCAGGGTCGTGCTTTCGCTGCGGCTGGCGTCGAGCGTGGTGTCGAACAGCCAATCGCCGATCGGCTTGTTGATCGACCCGCCGAGCGAAACGGTGGTCGAACGATTGCGGCGCGTGAGCGGATCGTCGTCAAGCGTGCGCACCTCGCTGTCGCCGCCGGGCGCGGTGAGCGTCACCACGTCGAGGCCCGAGAGCGAACGGCTGACGCTGCGCTCGATGCCGCCGTTGACCGAGAAGGTCCCCGACCCCGGCGCCTCGCCCAGCGCCGAGTTCAGCGAGGCGTCGAGCTCCCAGTTCTCGGCATCGGCGCGCAGGCTGCGGAACGGCGCCGGATCGGGATCGCCGGCGACGGTGGACGCGCTGCCGGTGGTCTGGACGATGTCGCGCTCCGCCTCGGTCAGCAGGCTGGAGCTGCCGAATTCGAGGCCGATGTTGATCCGGCGATTGCCCGCGATCGACAGCTGCGACAGCTCGACCTCGCCGTTCGAGGTGCCGCCGGCGAACGGCGCGCCGAATTCGCCCTCGATCTCGCGGCTTGCGAAGGTTTCCTTGAGGATGAAGTTGACCACACGCTGGTCCGCCGGGAAGCCGAACTGGAGCGCAACCTCTTCGGGCAGGACCTCGATCTTCTCGATCGCTTCGGGCGGGTAGCGGCGAAACTCGCGAAAGCTGCCGACCCGCTGGCCGTTGACCAGGAACACCGGCCGCCCCTCGCCGCGCCCGCGGCCCGACCCGGTCTGCGGCGCAAGCTGTTCGATCAGCTCCTCGATCGAGCCCGCGCCGTACGACGCGATCTCCTCGGCCTCCAGCTCGAACACCGGAGGGACATCCGTATCGACCTCGCCGCGAACGCGCTCCGCCGTGACGACGATCTCCTGACCGACGCTGACCTCCTGCTCGCCGCCGTCCTGCGCGGTTGCGGGGGCGGCAGGCGGCACGGTCTGCGCCAGCGCAGGGCAGGCGGTGAAAGCGGCTATGGCGAGAAGCGATGCGGTGGGGGCGAGTTTGGGCAAGGGTATCGGTTCCTGTCGTCGTTGCGCCTCACCCCGCTGCCGGACTGCCAAGTGCGCCGCCCCGGCGCAATCCCCGGACGCGTAACGATTTGTCGCGCGGACCTTTACCCAGGATTGACAGCCGCGGGGCATCCGCCCGCCCGGGTCCGCGACAAGGCTTCCCTTTTTTCCCCTGCGCGGCTAAAGGGCGCGCCCAATCGACTCACATTCGCACGGAACGATTACTGGATGGCCAAAGAAGAACTCCTCGAAATGCGCGGCAAGGTGGTGGAACTGCTGCCCAACGCGATGTTCCGGGTGGAGCTCG
>CAMPIA010000134.1 GCA_946886175.1 uncultured Altererythrobacter sp. | reverse complement strand
TCACCTTCCAGTCCTCTCTCCGGGAGCGCGCGCTTCGATGGCGCGTCGCCCATGTTCGATGCCGAGAATGTATAACCGCCGGTGGACACGTAAAGGTGATTCGCGGCCACGAGATGGTCACTTCCGGCCAATCGGCGCGACTGCGTGAGGAGAGCGCCCCTGCGGCCCGCTGAAGGAATTACAGCGAGATCGAGGGCCCGAAGGGCCGCGCTTATCCGGGGTTTCTCTCGCAAGGTGCCGGGGAAGGCATGAAATTACCGGTCCTGGCGGACCGGCGGCACGCTCAGTAGCCGCTCGCCTGGCCGTCCTTTCTCATCTCCGTCGCGCCAACATAGACCCCGGTTTCGGGGTCGCGAGCGATCGCCTGGTAACCACCGAAGGGGATGCCCGTCTCCTCGACTTCGACGTTGTGGCCCATCGCGCGCAGGCGTTCGACGGTCGCAGCGGGAATGCCCGGCTCGACCATGAGCGTTCCCAGATTGTCGATCGCCACGCTGTCGGCGCTGCCACCGGCGAGCGCATCGGTAGGTTGGCGGCCGCCGTCGTGCATCAGCCGGGCGGCATCGCCCGCCTCCTGCAAGTTCATTCCGAAATCGACGAGGTTGACGAGGATCTGGACGTGGCCCTGCGGCTGCATGCCGCCGCCCATCAGGCCGAAGCTCATGAACGGCTTGCCATCCTTCTTCACGAATGCGGGAATGATGGTGTGGAAAGGGCGTTTGTTCGGGGCGTAGGCGTTGGGGTGCGCCGGATCGAGGCTGAACAGCTCGCCGCGGTCCTGAAACATGAATCCGAGCCCGTCGGCGACCAGTCCGCCGCCCATACCGCGATAGTTGGACTGGATCAGGCTGACCATCATCCCGTCCTTGTCGGCGACGGTAAGGTAAGTCGTGTCGCCGGGGCCCTCCAGCTTCGGGGCTACCAGATTGCCGGGCCGGAACGCGGGCGTGGCGCGCTCGGGATCGATCAGGGCGAAGCGCTCGCGGCCATAGGCGTCGCTCAGCAGCGCTTCGGGCGGCGCGGAGAAATCGGGATCGGCATAGAAGCGCGCGACATCCTCGAACGCGAGCCGTTTGGCTTCGGTGATATAATGGAGCACTTGCGGCGACGCGCGTTCCCATTGGCCCAGATCGACGTTCTTGAGGATGTTGATCATTTGCAGCGCGGCGAAGCCCTGCGAATTGGGCGGCAGTTCGCACAATTCGTAACCGTCCCGGTATCCCACGCAGGCGACATCGACCCATTCGCTGTCGTGGCGGGCAAAATCGGCCAGAGTGAACGCGCTGCCCTGGCGGCGCAGATAATCGACCATCGTGCGCGCGGTCTCGCCCTCGTAGAATTCATCGCGACCGTTCCTCGCGATCCGCTCGAGCGTGTCGGCCAGGTCCGGGTTGCGAAAGATTTCCCCGGGCTCGGGGGCGCCGTCGGCGAAATACGTCGCGCGCGCATTGGCGAAGTCGAAGTCCATCTCCTTCAGCCGCGCTTCGTAAGACTTGAGCGAGCGGTCGAGATACATCGCTATGACCGGCGCGACCGGGTGCCCTTCGCGCGCATAGCGGATAGCCGGCGCGAGATTGTCGGCCATGTCGAGCTTGCCGAACCGCTCGTGCAGGTCGAACCACGCATCCACCGTTCCCGGCACCGTGATCGGCAGCGGCCCGACCGGCGGTATCGAGGCGGCGTCCGGCCCCAGCTTCGTCTTGAGCTGGTCGAGGGTCTGACCGGCCGGCGACCGGCCCGAACCGTTGATACCGTAGAGGCGATCGGCGGCGGGATCGTAGACGATGGCGAACAGGTCGCCGCCGATCCCGTTGCCCGTCGGCTCCATCAAACCGAGCGCGGCGTTGGCCGCAATCGCCGCATCGACCGCGCTGCCGCCATCCTTCAGGATATCGAGCGCAACTTGCGTCGCCAGCGGATGGGCCGTCGCCGCCATGCCATGCGGCGCGGCGACCGGGCTGCGGCTCCACTGCGCACCGACAGGCCGCGCGCCCGGACCGATGCCCTGCGTTGCTTCGGGGGTCGTGTCCGCGACATTGGCAGCGTCCTGTGCCGCCGCCGGACCGGCGATCAGCGCGCACGCCGCCAGCAGTGAAACCAATCGCATTTCGACCTCCCCTTATCGCTCTGGCGGCAGACGCTAGGGCAGCAGGCTCGGCGGCGAAAGGACAAAGGGGGCGACGAGCGCGACGGATGCGGGCCCGCCGCAAGGAAGAACGCGTCGATCCGGCGTGTTCAAACCGGCGCGCCGGTCAATCGGCTCCCAATTCGGCAGGCCTGGTCCAGCCGTTCCGATACCGCTCGAACCAGGCGAGGATCGCAGAAGCCTTTGCCGCCGATTGCGAGGGGCGTGCCGCAATGCCGCCGTGGCTCGCGCCGGGAACCTTGACCAGCGCCGTGGGCACGCCGCGCAGCCGCAGCGCCGTATAGTACTGTTCGGACTCGCTGACGGGAGTCCGATAGTCCTCGCTGCCGACCACCACCAATGTCGGCGTCTCGACCTCGCCGACGAGCGACAGCGGCGAGAGACGCCAGTAGGTGTCGGGATCCTCCCATGGCTGCGCCCCCAGCCAGTAGCGGCCGAAGAAGGCCGGACCGTCGGCGGTGAGCGCTTGTGTCGTCCAGTTGATTACCGGCTTCTGCGTCGCCGCCGCCTTGAAGCGGCTTGTCTTGCCGACGATCCAGCTGGTCAGCACGCCGCCGCCCGATCCCCCGGTCACGAACAAGTGGTCGGGATCGGCGATCCCCAGCGCGATCGCGCGGTCCACCATGCTCATGAGGTCGAAATAGTCGTTGCCGGGATAGGCCTTGTCGATCTCGTTGGCGAAGTCTTCGCCGTAGCTGGTCGAGCCGCGCGGATTGGCCGAAAGCACGGCATATCCGGCCGCGGCATAGAGCTGGTTGTCGGTCGAGAAATGCGGGCCGTAGGCAGCGAAGGGGCCGCCGTGGATTTCGAGGATCAGCGGCACCCGCTGCCCTTCCACGTAACCGGGCGGCAAAGTCAGCCAGCCTTCGATTTCGAGGCCGTCATGGCTGGACGGCGTAGCGATCCTGCGCACCTCACCGAAGGTCTTGACCGCGCGCAGCGAACGATTGAGGTCGGTCAGCATGCGCGTGTCGCCGCCATCTGCGATCTGCACTTCGGCGGGCCGGATCGGGGTGCCGCCGGTGAAGGCGATCGTGTCGTCTTCGGCGACCGAGAAGCTGCCGCCAGTGTAGGGCCGGTCGAACCCGCCACCGGAAAGCCCTTCGGCCACGTCGCGCACCGAGCCGTCGAGCGCGATACGGGCGACCCTGGTCTCGCCGCTGATGTCGTACTGGGCGTAGATCCCGCGGCCGTCGGCATCCCAGTCAATGCTGGAAGGGCTGTAATCCCAGTCTGCCGTAAGATTGCGGATTCCCGATCCGTCACGGTCCATGACGTAGAGATCGCTGTCCTCGTAAGCGCGAAGCGCGTCGTCGAACCCGAGATAGGCGATCTGCCGGCCGTCGGGCGAAACCACGGGATTGCCGTCGGGCCCGTTGCGATCGGTCAGCTGGCGCACGCTCCCGCTGGCCACGTCGAGGGCGTAGATCTCACCCTCGACCGGGTCGATCTCCCAGTCCGGCCGCCGATTGGCGCCGAAATAGATAGCGCTGCCATCGGGCGACCAGCTCAGCGGGCCACCGTCGTGATAGCGGCCGAATGTCAGCTGGCGCGGCGCGCCGCCCGTGGCGGGCACGACAAAGATTTTCTCGAACCCTGGTTCGATATAACCCTGCCCATCGGCGCGATAGGTCAGGAGGTCCCGAATCTCGAGCGGCTCGGCCCACTCTGCACCCTCGGGCTTGTTTTCGGGCGCAGCGCCCAGCGTCGGCCCCTCGTCCTTGACCAGCATCGTGTAGGCGATCGAGCGTCCGTCGGGCGACCATGCGATGCTCGATGGGCTCGTCGGCAGCCCGGTGAGGCGTACCGCTTCTCCACCTTCCAACCAGTGCACCCAGAGCTGCGGGGAGCCGGCCTCGGTCGATGCGTAGGCGAGCCGATCGCCGCTCGGCGACCACCGCGGATTGAACGCGTCGCCATTGCGGCCGGCGACCGGGGTTTCCTGGCCGGTACGCGTGTCGATGAGCCAGATCGAACTCACTGCCCGATCGGACATGACGTCGTTCGAATTGCGTACATAGGCGATGTAGCGCCCGTCGGGGCTGATCTGCGGATCGGCTGCGATTGCGAGATCGAACAGGTCCGCCCCTGTGAAGATTCGTTCCGGCCCGCTGCCGTCGCTCCCCATGGCGGAACCGGACATGGCGGGCATCGAAGGCCGGCCTTGTTCTTCGGCTGGAGCGGCTTCTTCCGGCTGCGGCGGCATCGGCTCTTGCGCCGTTGCCACCGAAACGGGGAGTGACAAGAGACCCGCACCCACGACGATCAGCTTGCGAACTGCCATTATTCTTCCCCCCATTCGAACATCCAGCTTACCGATCAGATACCGCTAGATGCGTTCCGATTGTCGGCGCGAGATTTCGTTTCATTCCACCACCTGCCGCGGGCTGCAAGATAATCTGGACGGTGGCTCAGGCTTTTTGCAGCCCCGCGGTCTCGACCGGGGAATGGTGCACCCGACAGGATTCGAACCTGTGGCCTCTGCCTTCGGAGGGCAGCGCTCTATCCAGCTGAGCTACGGGTGC
>CAMPIA010000133.1 GCA_946886175.1 uncultured Altererythrobacter sp. | reverse complement strand
GGAAGCTGCCCCAGCCGCTGAGGTCCTTCTTGGTGGTGTAGCCGAACAGGCTCAGGCCCGCGAAGGCGGCCGAAGTGGCGAAGAACGTCGCCGCGATCGAGGCGCCGGTGTAGACGAGGAAGATCGTCGACAGCGACAGGCCCATGAGGATCGCGAAGCCCCAGAACATCGCCTGGAGCGTCGTCTTGCTGAACTTGTTGGCGCCGTAGCTCATCGCGAAGACGATCGCGAGCGGCGACAGGATCACCAGCCACATCAGGGGGCTGTCCATCATCTGGGCGGCGAGCCCCGAACTGGCGGCCAGCGCGGCGACGATGCCCGTGAGCAGCACGCCCGAAGTCATGTAGTTGTAGATCGACAGCATATGCTGCCTGAGGCCCGCGTCGAAGGTCTCGCCGGTGGCGACCTGGCCGCGATAGCCGGGCGATGCACCGAATCCCGTCTGAGACCGGCGGGGTTCGTTCCAATCAGCCATTGTCTTTCAACTCTCCACTGCCGGCCGCGGAATAGCTGCCGGGTCGCCACCCAATATCGCCCGTTCGGGCCCGGTTTTCAAGGGAAAGCGGCAGTCGGGGCGTTAACCTTCGTCGCGCGCTGCGGCGGCGATTTCGAGCCCGCGATCGCGGGCCGCGCGCAGGCAATCGGCGACCAGCCGCGCCAGCGCGCCATCGGCGTCGAACACGTCCAGCCCCTTCTGCGTCATACCGCCGGGGCTGGCGACGCGTCGCGCGAGTTCGTCGGGCGTTTGCGGAGAAGCGGCGGCGAGCGCGGCGGCGCCCTCGGCCATGCGCAACGCGAGCCGCTCCGCCTGTGCGGGCTCGAGCCCGAGCGCCGCGGCGCCTTGCGCCAGAGCCGCGACGAAGCGGTAGACGAACGCCGGGCCCGACCCGGCGAGCGCCGCCGCGAGTTCGAACCGGCTTTCGTCCGCCAGCCATTCGGCGCTGCCGAGCGCCTCGGCCAGAGCCGTGATCCGCTCGCGACCCGCCGCTTCGAGCCCGCGCGCGACGAGCAGGTTGGGCGATTTGCCGATCGCCACCGCGAGGTTCGGCATGAAGCGCACGATCGCGCCCGCGCGCGGGAAACGGCGCGCGAGGCTTTCCAGTTCGACGCCAGCGAGGATCGAGACGACCGTGGTATCGGGCCCGGCAAGAGGCTCGAACCCGGAAGCCGAATCGTCGAGCACTTGCGGCTTGAAGCCGAGTATCAACACGTCGGGCGCGTCGGCGGGGATCACGGTCGTCAGCGCGACACCATCGGGCACCGCCTTCGGACGCGGATTGTAGATCGCGAAATCCTCGGCAGCCAGGCCCGCGGCGAGCCAACCGTCGAGCATCGCGCGCGCCATATTGCCGAACCCGGCGATCAATATGCGCTGGCCAGCCACTTCGGCTCCCCCGGCTCGCCGGTTAGGCTTCGCCCGCGGCGTCGACAAGCGCGCTCGCCAGCGCCTCGCGCGGCTTCTTGTCGCTCCAGAGGACGAACTGGAACGCGGGATAGAAGCGGTCGCACTCGTCGATCGCGGTCTCCACCAGCGCCTGCGCCTGATCGAGGCTCAGCAGGCCATCGTCGCCGAGCATGACCCCATGGCGATAGACCAGCACGCTGCCCTGCGACCAGATATCGAAGTGGCCGAGCCACATCTGCTCGTTGACCAGCGCGAGCAACTCGTAGGCGTCGGCCATCTTGTCGCGGGCGACGCGGATATCGGGCAAGGCGAGCAACTGGAGCACGCGGTCCTCCTGCCGCCAGATGCCGCGCAACTGGTACTTGGCCCAGCTACCCTGGATTTCGCCGAGAATCTCCTCTTCCGACAGCGACTTGCACGGCCAGCCGCGCGCCTCGAACAGCGCCGCGAGCATGTCGACGGGCGCCGCGTCGTCGTTCTCCAGAATGCCGTTGCCACCCGATCTCATTGGTTACGTCCCGCTTAAG
This sequence comes from uncultured Altererythrobacter sp., assembly GCA_946886175.1. The sequence goes on along the minus strand of CAMPIA010000133.1, from coordinate 2,791 downwards.
TTTTTACGTTGCGATCGATGCAGCCTTGCAGGGCATCGTGGCAATCGGCGGGTGCGATGCCGTTGGGGAGAACCGCACAAGCCTGTTCAAAGGTTGTGCAAAAGATCGGCTGCCCGGCTCGCCGGGTCAGTCGAGCGAAACGATTTCCTGCCCTTCCTCGCTGGTGAAGGTGAAGCTGTCGACCTCCGCCTCGCGCAGCTTGGCGACCGCTTCGTCGGCCGCCTTCTCGCTCGGGAACGGACCCGCGAGCAGCCGGTTCGCCTCGACCCAGGGGGTGGTCATCGGTTCGAAATCGCCGAGCACTTCCGGCGCCTTGCGGCTGATCCGGCGCCAGTCCCACTTGAACGCCTCGATATTCTTGCCGGTGGCGACCTGGACCCAGATGCGGCTGGGATGCGCGGGCGGCTTGGGCTCGGGCGGCGGCGGTTTGCGTTCGACCTCGCGCGGCGGCTCGATCGCGGTGATATCGACCGCGCCGCTCGGCGCCGCGCCGGGCGCGGCGGGCGAAAGCGTGAACCCCGCGAAGGCGTCCGCGACGCTGGTCGGCTCGGGCGCCGGGATGGGGACCGCAGCGGGAGTTGCAGGGCTGGCCGAGACCGCATCGAGATCGAATCCGGGCGCCGGGGCGGCGGTATCGTTCGAGACGATGCGCGCCGGCTGTTCGACGCTCGCCGTGGCAGGGGGCAGCTCGCCGGAGCCGCTGCTGGAGGATGGTGCGGGCGTGGCGGCCATCGCCTGCGTCGGGGCGGAAGTTGATGCCGGGATGTCCTGCACGACCGGTTGCGACACCGTGCGCGGCGCGGCCTCGGTCTCGCTCGCCTGCGCGAACTGCTGGGGCGCGGGTTCGCGCGCGGGGGCGGTGTTATCGACCGAACTGAACGTGTTGCCGGGGCGTCGGCGCTGCGCCTCGCTGTCCGCCGGATCGCGCGGACCGAGCGGCTCCCCTTCCGGAGCGAGCCTGGCGCCGGCGGATGCGCTGCTCCGGTACTGCGCGATCCGCGGATCGTCGCGCCCGATCTGCGCCGCACGCGGGAAGATCCCGAGATTGGCCGCCGCCGCCTGCTGCGCCTTGGTCAACCGGGGCATGTAGCGCAAGTAGGGCGAAATCCGCGCCGAGAGATCGGGCGGCATCACCGCTTCGGCTATCGCCACCGCCTCGTCCTCGTCGCCCAGAATGGCGAGCCCGAACGCGCGCGCGCGGAAACCGGCGAAATTCTCGTCGGCGAGCTGCGGATAGAGCGTTTTCTCGAACGCCTCGCGGTCGCCGGCGATCGCCTGGCTGAGCGCGAGGCGACGGACAGTCTCGGGATTCTGCTCCGCGGCGAGCGCCTGCCGGTATTGCGCCTGCGCCGCCGCGCTGTCGCCGACGAGGTCGTAGGCCAGCCCGCGCGCGCTTGCAAAATCGGTGGTCGAGGCGCCTTGGCGCTCGGCTTCCTCGAACAGGCGCAGCGCGTCGATCGGCCGCTCGGAGCGGACGTAAGCCCCCGCCAGTCCGAGCTTGATCCGCGGATTGTTCGGCGAAAGCTCCTGCGCCCGGCCGAAGAAGCCGATCGCGGCGTCGATGTCGTTCAGGTCGAGCGAGGCGTTGCCCGCTTCGATCAGCGCGTCGAGATCGGCCGAATTGCGCGCCAGCCGGCGCAGCGCCTCGTTGAGATCATCGACACCTGGCGGCGGCAATGGCTGGACCACAGCGCGCGAGACCGACTCGCCGCTCTGCGCAGCCGCGGGCGCAGCGCAGGCAAACGCTGCGATCGCACCCGTCGCGAGGAATATGTGCCCGGATTTTCGTCGCATAACGATGGCGGTGGGCCATAACCGCCCCTGCATCACGTTCATAGGGCGCATGTTGCAGGAAACGGCTGAACCGTTGCGGAACGATGGCCGCGCGCGGATTACTGGTTGTTCTGACGGCCGAGGAAGCGGGGAATGTTGAGCGACCCGCCGTCGTCCTCGTCGTCCTCGTCGTCCGCCGGCGCGGCGTTCTTGGCGCCCTTGTCCGATCCGCGCGAGAGGTTCGCCATTCGCTCGAACAGCGTCGAGCCACCGGCCGAGCCGGCCTCGCTGCCCGATACCAGCCCGCGGCGACGGCCCATGCCGACGCGCGGCTGGACCGGCTGGTCCTCCTCGGCGAGACGGTCGGCATCGAGCAGCAGCTCGTCCTGCTTCGCAGGTTCGGCGGGAGCTTCGGACGTCAGGTCGAACGGCTCCTTGCGCGAGTGCGCCTCGTCGCGTGATCCGCCTTCGTCGGCCGCGGCGAAGCCGCCCTCCGACCCGACCACTCCGTGATCCGAATCGTCGGCGGGTTCGGTGACGCCCTCGTCGTGCATCTCGGCATCGCGCGTCTCGTCGATCTCGTTGCGCATCCCCGCCAGCGGATCGACGATGCCGTCGACGTCGCTTTCCTCGCCCTCGCCATCATCGCCGTAGCCCGATGCGTAGGTGGCGGCCGGCCCCTCCGGCGGGTCGAGCGGCGCAAGCGGCTGGTCGCCACCGTCCTCGTATTCGTCCTCGCTCGGCAGTTCGAGCACCGGGCGCTTGGGCGCGCGGCTGCTCGAGAACGACGGCGCACGATGATCGTGAGCGGAGCCATCGACGCTGGCGTCGATCCCGGTGGCAACGACCGAAACGCGGATCTTGCCTTCGAGGTCGGCGTTGAAGGCCGAGCCCCAGATGATGTTCGCATCCTCGTCGACCAGTTCGCGAATGTGGTTCGCGGCCTCGTCGACCTCGAGCAGTTTCATGTCCTCGCCGCCGATGATCGAGATGATCACGCCCTTGGCGCCCTGCATCG
>CAMPIA010000132.1 GCA_946886175.1 uncultured Altererythrobacter sp. | reverse complement strand
ACGAACGCTAACATGGAACCCTCGTGCCAATGCCCCCGGCACGAGGGTTTTTTGTCAGACCACATCGACATTCAGCCCTGACGGCCTGCGAACGGCGGCTTTTCGAGCTTCCGGTGCTCACGTGCTTTGAGCACGCTGCGCGCCGGGTCTCGAAAATCCACCATTCTCGGCGCGTCATCATCTGAATGTCGACGTGGTCTGCGCTCGGCGCCGCGCGAGGCGACGGCTTGCCGCTGCCGGTCAACGCACCTAATGCCCCGCGCATGATTTCTGTCGCCACCTGGAATATCAATTCGGTCCGCCTGCGCATCGAGCAGGTCAAGCGCGTACTCGCCGAGCAGTCGCCGGACGTGCTGTGCCTGCAAGAGATCAAGTGCCAGGAGAGCCAGTTTCCGGCCGCGGCGCTGGCCGAGCTTGGTTATGTGCATCAGGCGGTGCACGGGCAGAAAGGCTACCACGGCGTCGCCACCGTCAGCCGGATTCCGATGCGCGAATTCTCCCGCCACGACTGGCAGGACAATGGCGAGGCGCGCCACGTCGGCGTCGAACTGCTCGGGCCCGGCAAGGGCATGGTGCTCGAGAACGTCTATATCCCCGCCGGCGGCGACATCGCCGACCGCGAGGTCAATCCCAAGTTCGGCCAGAAGCTCGATTTCCTCGGACGGATGACGCGCTGGGCCGACGCGCTCGACCGGCCGACGCTGATCGTCGGCGATTTCAACGTCGCCCCGCTCGAATGCGACGTCTACGACCACAAGGCGCTGCTCAAGGTCGTCAGCCACACCCCGGTCGAGGTCGAGACGCTCGGCCGTTTCCGCGATGCGCACGGCTGGGTCGATCTCGGGCGCGAATTCATTCCCGCGCCCGAGCGCAACTATTCGTGGTGGTCCTATCGCAGCTTCTGGCGGCAGAAGGATCAGGGGCGGAGGCTGGACCATATGTGGGCTTCGCCCGACTTGGCCGCGCAGGCGAAGAGCCATCGCTTCGTCGAGGAGACGCGGCGCTGGGACAGCCCGAGCGACCACGTGCCGCTGGTGACGGAGTTCGACCTCTGACCGCGGCCGGGCCATCGCCGGCCCGCCGCGCCGCGCAGGCGATCGACGCGCTGCGCCACGGCTGGCCGCTGGCGATGGAAGGCGGCCCGGTGCTGCTGCCGGTCGAGACCGCGATCGCACGCGGCGCGACGTCGGACCAGATGCTGATCTCGGCGGCGCGCGCGGAGACGCTCAAGCTCGCAAACCAGCGCGAGGCGGCCGAACCGCACGCCCCGGTGCTGATCCACGGCGCCGAGCCGTTCGACCTCGCATCCGCGCTGCCGGTGGCCGACCCGGCGCTCGACCTGCGTTCGCCGTTGAAGGGCCCGTTCCGCGCCGAGGACATAGCCTGGCCCGAAGCGGCGCAGGCCGCGCTCGAACTGGCGCGGATCGCCGGGATTCTGCCCGCCTTCCTGGTCGATCCCGCCGATGCGGGCGAGGCGCAATGGCTCGCGGCGTCCGATCTTGCGGCCTGGGCGGACGGTTCCGCGCTGGCCATCGCCACCCGCGCCAGGCTGCCGGTTTCGGCCAGCGAGGACGCGGAGATCGTCGCCTTCCGCAGCATCGACGACTTGCGCGAACACGTGGCGCTGGTGATCGGCGCGCAACGCAGCGACGCCCCGCCGCTCGTGCGGCTGCATTCCGAATGCCTGACCGGCGACATCCTCGGCAGCCTCAAGTGCGATTGCGGCCCGCAGCTCGACGCCGCGCTGCATGCGATGGCGCAGGAAGCCGAACGCGGCGGCTGGGGCGTCCTGCTCTACCTGCGGCAGGAAGGGCGCGGGATCGGCCTGGTCAACAAGCTGCGCGCCTATCGGCTGCAGGATCAGGGGTTCGACACGCTCGACGCCAACCGCCGGCTCGGCCTGCCCGACGAGGCGCGCGATTTCCCGGTCGCGGCGCGGATGCTCGAACTGCTCGGGGTGCGCCAGATCCGGCTGATGACCAACAACCCGGCCAAGGTCGCCGCGCTGGAGGCGAGCGGGGTCGCGGTCAACGAACGGGTGCCGCACCGGCTGCCCGACAACCCGCACAACGCGCGCTACCTCGCAACCAAGCGCGACCGCGCGGGGCACCTGCTGCCGTGACCGCGATGATCCGCCCCGAACGCGCGGGCGACCAGAGCGCGATTCACAACCTTGTCGCCACCGCGTTCGCCGGCCAGCCGCACAGCGACGGCAGCGAGTCCGGGATCGTCGATCGCCTGCGCGCCGACGGCGACCTCGCGATCTCGCTGGTGGCGGAGGACGGCGGCGAAGCGGTCGGCCACGTTGCATTCTCGCCGGTCACCATCTCCGACGGCAGCGAAGGCTGGTTCGGCCTCGGTCCGGTGGCGGTCGCGCCCGAGCGCCAGCGCGAAGGCATCGGCGCGGCGCTGATCGAACGCGGCCTGACGCTGCTGCACGAACGCGGCGCGGCGGGGTGCGTGGTGCTCGGCGATCCGGCCTACTACGCGCGCTTCGGCTTCGCGCACGATCCGGCGCTCGCCTATCCGGGGCCGCCGGCCGAATACTTCCAGCGACTGGTTATCGGAACTTCGGGTGCGCGGGGCGAGGTGACTTATGCCCCCGCATTCGGCTGATTCGCGCTTAGCGCAACTGGCTGTCCTTGCTGCCGCGCCGGTTGATGCCGGTGGAGCGGACGGCGGCATCGCGCTGCGACTGGCAGGCGACACAGGTGCGGACGCCGGGGAGGGCCTGGCGGCGTTTCTCCGGAATTTCCTCGCCACATATGTCGCAGAACTCGGCGCTTTCGCCGCGCGGCATGCGGGTGCGTGCGGCGCGCACCGCGTCGCTGACGGTATCGTCGATCTGGTCCTGAACGGCGCCGTCGCGGGTCCAGCCGCCTGCCATGCGAAATGCTCCTTCTGGCGATCAACCGCCGGAGCCGCGAGCGGGTTCCGCTTCAGCGCTTCTCGTAGCGCTCGATCCCCGCACCGAGGCTGTTTTCGCCGATGGCGAGCTCGGCGTCGGTCCAGTCGGCGACGAAAGTCGAATTGCGGCTGAGCGCGGGCACGAAGCGCGCGTCGTTGCCCGCGATCCGCAAGCCGTCGGAACTGTGGTTCACGTCCTCGGCGCCGACCGCGATGAAGGCGGAATAGTTCTCCTTGTCGCGGCCCTGGACGAACCAGTTGTTGGTGATCTGGCCAGTCGCGCCTGCGGGCAGATCGATCATGTAGTTGGTCCCGCGCCCCGCCGAATCGTCGAAGCTGGAGGCGGCGATTTCGACCTGGCCCGCGCGCGCCTTGACGTAGTGCCCGCCGGTGCCGCGCTCGAAGCGGCTGCGCGTGACGCGCAAGTGGCCGTAGTCGCCGACGTAGATCGAATGCGCGCAGCCACCGTCGCCCTCGCAGGTGCCGAGGCCGGAGAAGGTCGACTTGTCGATCGCGATGCGGCTCGCGGGATCGTCGGCGGTGAGGATGCCCTGCTGGCTGTCGGCGAACCAAGACTGCGCGACGGTGAGGTCGCCCTGCTCGAGCCGGATGCCGGCGCCGTTGTAGTCGGGCACCGCCATGCCGCGGAAGACGAGGCCCGAGACCTGCGCCGAGCGCCCGCGCAACACCAGCGCGGCCTTGCCCTCGCAGGTCTGCTCCTCGAACACCGCCTTGCCCGGCTCGGCGGCTAGGTACGAAACCGATCCGGCTTCCTGCACCGCGCACTGGCGCCAGGTGCCGCTGGCGATCGCGATCGTGCCCGTTCCGTCGCCGATCGCATCGACCGCCTGCTGGAGCGACGCATAGCCCTCCCCCGTCTCGACCACCGTAAAGGGCGATCCGCCGGGCTGCGCGAGAAGGGCGGCGGCAGGGATCGCCGCCACCGCCAGCGCGCCGAGCGCGGCGGTGAAGGCGAGCGAGAGGCGGGCGGGCGTGGCGCGGGCGCAAGTATCCATGAGGCCTGCGTTAGCCGCAAAGGGTTAACGGCGGGCTAAGCGCTTACGAGCCGTCGCCCGGCGGACGGCCCCGGCGCGAAGGGGCGCTGGGGCGTAGCGCGATCCCCCGCTCCTTCAATGCCTCGCGCAGCAGCACCTCGATCTGCGCGTTGGCGCTGCGCAGCTCGGCCGCCGCCAGCCGCTCGACCGCGGCGTGGACGGCCGGGTCGAGACGCAAGGCGAAGGCTTTCCTGGCGGGCATCGTTCGCTCGGGGCGGGCCTTACTGGTAGAGCGAGCCGGTGTTGATCACCGGATGCGCCTCGCGCTCGCCGCACAACACGACCATCAGATTGGAGACCATCGCCGCGCGGCGCTCGTCGTCGAGCTCGACGATATTGTCCTGCGAGAGCTTGGTCAGCGCGTCCTCGACCATGCCGACCGCGCCCATCACCAGCTTCTGGCGCGCGGCGATCACCGCCTCGGCCTGCTGGCGGCGGAGCATCGCGCTGGCGATCTCGGCGGCATAGGCGATGTGGGTAAGGCCGGCCTCGTGGACCACGATGCCCGCCACCCGCAGCCGCTCGTTCAGCTCCACCAGCAGCTCGCCGTTGACCACGTCGGCGCTGCCGCGCAGCGTGACATCCTCGTTGTCGAAATCGTCGTAGGGATGGCGCGAGCCGACCGTGCGCAGCCCCGCTTCGATCTGGATATTGGCGAACTGCTGGAAATCCTCGACGTCGAAGCTCGCCTGCGCGGTGTCGGCCACGCGCCAGACGACGTTGCAGGCGATCTCGATCGGATTGCCGCGCAGATCGTTGATCTTGACCTTGTCCGAATGGACGTTGCGCGCGCGGGCGGAGATTTTCGTGCGCCCCATCCACGGCCAC
>CAMPIA010000131.1 GCA_946886175.1 uncultured Altererythrobacter sp. | reverse complement strand
CGATCATGATCCCCGAGGACTACGTGCCCGACCTCGCGGTGCGCATGGCGCTCTACCGCCGCCTCAACGACGCGAAGGACAAGCCCGAGATCGAGGCGATGGCGGCCGAGATGATCGACCGCTTCGGCCCCCTGCCCGACGCCACCGCCAACCTCGTCCGGCTGATCGAGGTCAAGCGACAGGCGATCACCGCCAACATCGCCAAGATCGACGTCGGCGCGCGTGGCACCTTGGTGACTTTCCACAACGACGACTTCCCCGACCCGGCGGGCCTGCTCGCTTACGTCGAGCGCCTGCAGGGCACCGCCAAGCTGCGGCCCGACATGAAGCTCGTTATCAATCGCCCGTGGGGCGATCCGAAGTCGCGCCTCAACGGGCTGTTCCAGCTGACCAAGGGCCTCAGCGGGATCGCCCGCAAGGCTGGCAAGCGCGAGAAGGAAGCGGCCTAGCGCGCCTCGGCGAACCCGAGGAAGGCGGCCGCCTCCATCGGCCTGGCGCGCAGGAAACCCTGGAACAGGGTGCACCCTTCGGCGCGGACCTTGGCGAGCTGCTCTTCGGTTTCGATCCCCTCGGCGATCACCGCGAGGTCGAGCGCGCCCGCCATCGCGACGATCGCGCGCAGCACGGCGAGATCGCGCTCGCACGACACGATTCCCTCGATCATCGTCCGGTCGAGCTTGAGATAGTGGAGCGGAAGAATCTTGAGATAGCGGAAGTTGCAGAACCCCGCGCCGAAATCATCGAGCGCGATGCGAATTCCGCGCTTCGCCAGCAGCGCGAGTTGCGCCGCGCTGCGTTCGATGTCGCGGACGAGTGACTGCTCGGTGATCTCCAGCGTCAGGCGCGCGGCCGGGAGGCCGGAATCCCCGACCAGCGCCGCCATGGATTCGGCGAAATCGCGCGCGCCGAGGTCCGCCGCGGTCACGTTGAGCGACAGGCTCAGCGCCTCGGGCCAATTGACCGCCTCGGCCAGCGCGTGCCCCGCGACGTGGCGAGTGAGCGCTTCGGCCAGCCCCGCACGGCCTGCGATCGCGAACATCGCCTCGGCGCCGATCCGCCCTTCGCGCGGGTGGTTCCAGCGCGCGAGCGCCTCCGCGCCCGCTAGGCTGCCGTCGGCGCAGGCGAACTGCGGCTGGAACAGCACCTCGATCTGCCCGTCCGCGATCGCATGGACTAGCTCGCGCGCGAGTTCGTCGTCGCCGGTGCGGCGATCGGCGGAGGCGCGGCGATCGTGGGTCGAGGTCATGCTGTTCATTTCCGCCCGGTGACCGAATATCGCAAACCCGTCTGCCCGCGTGCGGCGCGCGTTGCAAATCGGGACGGCGGCCCATAGGTTGCGCCGCGATTGGGGATGGAACCACCGGCATGGGCGTTTCGAACGGATTCACGCGGCTGGCCATGCTGGCCTCCGACACGGAGCGCGCGCAGGAAGCGGCGCACGAGCTGCGCCAGATGCAGACGTTCTGCCCGGTCGAGGAGGCCGAGGCGATCGCGGTGATCGGCGGCGACGGCTTCATGCTCCAGACGCTCCACCATCTGCTCGACACCGACACGGTCAAGCCGGTCTACGGGGTCAATCTCGGCACCGTGGGCTTCCTGATGAACCGCCACCGCAAGGCCAGCAAGCTGATCGACAAGGTCAACCGCGCGCGCACGATTGCGATCGCCCCGCTGCGGATGGAAGCGATCGGGCAGGACGGGACGCGGACCACCTTCTGCGCGATCAACGAAGTCTCGCTGCTGCGCGAAACGCGCCAGACCGCCAAGATCGAGGTTTCGGTCGACGACCGCGTGCGGATCGAAGAACTGGTGTGCGACGGCGTGCTGCTGGCCACCCCCGCCGGCTCGACCGCCTACAACCTTTCGGCCAACGGGCCGATCCTCCCGCTCGATTCGAACCTGCTCGCGCTCACCCCGATCAGCCCGTTCCGCCCGCGCCGCTGGCACGGCGCGATCCTGCCCGACCGCAGCCGGGTCCAGCTCCGCGTGCGCGAGCCGGGCAAGCGCCCCGTCTCGGTCGTCGCCGACCAGAAGGAGCTGCGCGACGTGGCCGAAGTGACGCTCGAAATCGCCCGCGAATCCGAGCTCACGCTGCTGTTCGACGCCGGCCACGCGCTCGACGAACGGATCGTCGCCGAGCAGTTCATCGCCTGATCGGCAAGCGCCGGCCAGCGCTCGCAGGACAGGCTTGCCAAACCGCAATCGCCTCCATATAGGCGCACCCCTGCCCGCAGCCGGGGTTATTCCCCGATAGCTCAGCGGTAGAGTAGGTGACTGTTAATCACTTGGTCGTTGGTTCGAATCCAACTCGGGGAGCCACTTCGGCTCGGGCATGAAAAAGGGCGCGACGGGATTTCCCGCCGCGCCCTTTTCGTATGCGCCGCGCGCCGGGTCAGGCCGCGCCGTGGCAGTGCTTGTACTTGCTGCCCGAGCCGCAGGGGCACGGCGCATTGCGGCTGATGTCCATCCCCGCATAGGGGTTCTCGCCCGCCGCGCCGCCCGGTCCGGCCGCCGCGCGCGGACTGCCCGCGAGCGCGCCGAACAGCGCCGCGCGATCGACCGACCCGTCGCCATCGTCGGAGTTCTCGATCCCCGTCAGCGGGTCGATATGGCCGGTGAGGAAATCGGGCAGGTCGGGCAGCGACTGCTGCGGCGGAGGGGCGATGCGCAACTGGCTCTTGAGCAGGACCGAGGTGATGTCCTCGCGCAGTTTGTCGAGCATCGATTCGAACAGGCCGAACGCCTCCTGCTTGTATTCGTTGATCGGCTGCTTCTGGGCATAGGCGCGCAGGAACACGACCTGGCGCAGCGCGTCGAGCGTCGCGAGGTGCTCCTTCCAGTGGTAATCGAGCCGCTCGAGCAGGATCGACTTTTCCACCTGGCGCCAGATCGAGGGATCGTTCTCGGCGATCTTCTTGTCCATGATCTCGTCGACCTCGGCGCAGATGCGCTCCTCGATGATCTCGGGCTCGACCGTGTCCTCGCGCAGCCAGGCGTCGAGCGGAGGCTCGATCCCGAGCACGTCCTTGAGGCGTTCGCGAAGGCCCTCGACATCCCATTGCTCGGGATAGGATTCGGGCGGACAGGCGGTGCTGACGATGCCCGCAACGGTGTCGTGGCGCATGTCGACCACCACGTCGTCGACCCGTTCGCTGTCCATGATCTCGGCGCGCTGCTCGTAGATCACCTTGCGCTGGTCGTTCATCACGTCGTCGTATTCGACGACCTGCTTGCGGATGTCGTAGTTGCGCGCTTCCACCTTCTTCTGCGCGGTCTCGATCGCCTTCGACAGCCAGCGCGAACCGATCGCCTCGCCGTCTTCCAGGTTCGAGTTCATCATCCGCGCGAACAGCGTGTCGGGCCCGAAGATGCGCAGCAGATCGTCCTCGAGACAGAGGTAGAAGCGAGACAGGCCGGGATCGCCCTGGCGGCCCGAACGGCCGCGGAGCTGGTTGTCGATGCGGCGCGATTCGTGGCGTTCGGTGCCGAGCACGAACAGACCGCCGGCTTCGAGCACCTGGGCCCGCTCGGCCGCGACCTCTTCCTTGATCCGGGCGATGGCGGCATCCCGCTCGGGGCCCTCCTCCAATTCGCTCAGCTCGTCGCCGATCCGGAAGTCGACGTTGCCGCCGAGCTGGATGTCGGTGCCGCGGCCCGCCATGTTGGTGGCGATCGTCACGGCGCGAAGCCGCCCCGCCTGCGCCACGATATGCGCCTCCATCTCGTGGAAGCGCGCGTTGAGCACCGAGTGCTCGACCTTTTCCTCGTCGAGGAACTTGGACAATAGCTCGGACTTCTCGATCGACACGGTGCCGACCAGCACCGGCTGGCCGATCTCGGCCTTCTCGCGGATCGCCTTGGCGATGGCTTTGAACTTGTCGACGGTGTTCTTGTAGAATTCGTCGTCCTCGTCGATCCGCTGGACGGCGACGTTGGTCGGGATCTCGACCACGTTCATCTTGTAGATGTCCCAGAACTCGGGCGCCTCGGTCGCCGCGGTGCCGGTCATGCCCGAGAGCTTGGGATACATGCGGAAATAGTTCTGGAAGGTGATCGAGGCCATCGTCTGGTTCTCGGGCTCGATCTTCACGCCCTCCTTCGCCTCGACCGCCTGATGCAGGCCATTCGACCAGCGGCGCCCGTCCATCATGCGGCCGGTGAACTCGTCGATGATGACGATTTTCTCGTCCTTCACGATGTAGTCGATGTCGCGCTTGAACATCATGTTCGCCTTGAGCGCCTGGTCGAGATGATGGACGACCTGGGTGTTCTCGACATCGTAAAGGTTGTCGGTCTCGAGCATGCCCGCCTCGGTAAGCATCTGCTCGACCTGCTCGATCCCGTCCTCGGTCCAGGTGATGTTCTTGGTCTTCTCGTCGGCCTCGTAGAAGCTGTCGTCGAGCCCCTTCACGATCGCGTCGATCGAGACGTAGAGATCGGTCTTGTCCTCGGTCGGGCCGGAGATGATCAGCGGCGTGCGCGCTTCGTCGATCAGGATCGAATCGACCTCGTCGACGATCGCGTAGTTGAAGGGGCGCTGCACCATCTGGCGCCGCTCGTGCTTCATGTTGTCGCGCAGATAGTCGAAGCCGAATTCGTTGTTGGTGCCGTAGGTGATGTCCGAACCGTAAGCCTCGCGGCGCTGATGCTCGCCCAGATTGGGCACGATCACCCCGACGGTGAGGCCGAGCCAGCGGTAGATCTGCCCCATCCAGTCCGCGTCGCGGCTGGCGAGATAGTCGTTGACGGTGACGACGTGGACGCCCTTGCCCTCGATCGCGTTGAGATAGG
>CAMPIA010000130.1 GCA_946886175.1 uncultured Altererythrobacter sp. | reverse complement strand
ACAAGCTCAAGGGCATTCCCGGCGTGATCGTGCAGGGCCGCCACGACTGCTGCACCCCGCCCGGCGCCGCCTGGGCGCTCAAGCAGGTCTGGCCGGAGGTCGACCTCCGGATCGTCCCGGACGGCGGCCACCTGTTCACCGAGCCCGGCATCGCCGACGGCCTCGTGCGCGCGAGCGACCGGTTCGCAGGGAAGGCGGGAGGATAGCTTTCCTTGCTTGATCGCGCGCCGCCGAGCCGCAAAAGCCGGTCCATGATCCCAAAGCCTGACATCCTCGTCATCGACAACTACGACAGTTTCACCTTCAACCTGGTCCACTACCTGATGGAACTGGGCGCCGAGGTGCGGGTCGAGCGCAATGATGCGCTCTCGGCCTCCGAAGCGGTGGTCAGCGGGGCGAAGGGCATGCTGATCTCGCCCGGCCCCTGCACGCCGAACGAAGCCGGGATCAGCCTCGACCTCGTCGCGGCCTGCGCCGACGCCGCGCTGCCGCTGCTCGGGGTGTGCCTCGGGCATCAGGCGATCGGGCAGCACTTCGGCGGGCGCGTGGTGCGCGGCGGGCTGATGCACGGCAAGACCTCGCCCGTCGACCACGACGGCAGCGGCGTGTTCGCCGGGCTGCCCTCGCCCTTTACCGCCACGCGCTATCACTCGCTCGTGGTCGAGGATATTCCCGAGGTGCTCGCGGTCAACGCCACCAGTGCGACGCCGGGGCTCGACGGCATGAGCGCGATGGGCTTCCGCCACCGCGAGCTGCCGATCCACGGCGTTCAGTTCCACCCCGAATCCATCGCCACCGAGCATGGTCACGCGCTGCTCGCCAACTTCCTCGCGATCTGCGGCATCGAAGCGAAGGCCCCCGCATGAAGACTCTTCCCGCAGCCGAACCCCATCTGAGCGAGACCGAAGCCGAGGAAGTCTTCGGCTGGATTCTCGACGGCGAGACGAGCGAAGAGGAAATCGCCCGCTTTCTGGTCGAGATCACCGAACGCAGCGAAACCGCCGAGGAAATCGCGGGTGCGGCGCGGGCCTTGCGCGCGCGGTTGATCCCGGTCGCGGCGCCCGACAACGCGGTCGATTGCTGCGGCACTGGCGGCGATGGGCACCACACGCTCAACGTCTCGACCGCGGTCAGCCTGGTGGTCGCCGCGGCGGGCGTGCCGGTGGCCAAGCATGGCAACCGTGCCGCAAGCAGCAAGTCGGGCGCGGCGGACACGCTCGAAGCGCTCGGCCTCGACATGGAAGCCGCGGGAAGAACCGCCGAGAAGACCTTGGCGGAAATCGGGATTTGCTTCCTCTTCGCCAAGAACCACCACCCCGCGATGGGGCGCATTCAGCCGATCCGTCAGCGGCTCGCGCGGCGCACGATCTTCAACCTGATGGGGCCGCTGTCGAACCCGGCGGGCGTGCGGCGTCAACTGATCGGGATCGCGCGCCCGGCCTACGTGCCGATCTACGCCGCGGCCAAGGCGAAGCTGGGGACGACGCGAACCTTCATCGCCTCGGGCGACGAGGGGCTCGACGAGCTTAGCCTCGCGAGCGGCAACGAACTCGCCGACGTGGTCGGCAACGATTTCGAGATGCGCCGCGTCGATGCGTCGCAGGCGGGCCTGCCGCACGCCCCGGTCGAGGCGATCCGCGGCGGCGATGCGGCGCACAACGCCAAGGCGCTCAAGGCCCTGCTGACGGGTGCCCCCGGCCCCTACCGCGACGCGGTGCTGTTCAACGCCGCCGCCACCCTGATCGTCGCCGACGCGGCCGACGGGTGGGAACATGGCGCCGCCGTCGCTGCGGAGTCGCTCGATAGCGGCAAGGCGGGCGCGCTGCTGGATCGCTGGATCGAGATGGCGAGATAGATTGTTTCGCGCAGAGGCCGCCGAGAAGAAATGCGCAGAGATCGCAGAGAGGATTTACCTGGCTTACTGTAGCGCGCTCCCGCGTAGCGGGCTTCACGTGGCGACCTTCGAATTCTGAACCCGCTCCGCGGAAGAAGAATTGCGGCCTTCGCCCGCGCTCTGCGTCCTCTGCGCATTTCTTCTCTGCGGCCTCTGCGTGAAACCAAAAAAATCCCCCGTCGACACCCGCACCCTCGCCAGCCATAGGCACATCCGATGAACAAGCTCGACGAAATCTGCGCCACCAAGCGCGAGGAAGTCGCCGCCCGCAAGGCACTGGCCACGCTCGACGATCTCGATCGGACCGCGCGTGACGTCATGCCGCCGCGCGGGTTTGCGAAGGCACTGGCGGACAAGGCGCAGGGCGGCTTCGGCCTGATTGCGGAGATCAAGAAGGCCTCGCCCTCGAAAGGCCTGATCCGCCCCGACTTCCGCCCCACCGAACACGCGCTGGCCTATCAGCAGGGCGGCGCGGCGTGCCTCTCGGTGCTGACCGACGCGCCGTACTTCCAGGGGCACGAGGACTATCTGATGGACGCGCGCGCGGCGTGCGATCTGCCGGTGCTGCGCAAGGACTTCACGGTCGATCCGTGGCAGGTGGCAGAGGCGCGCGCGATCGGCGCCGATGCGATCCTGATCATCGTCGCCGCGCTCGACGACACGCTCATGGCCGAGATCGAGGCGGCGGCGCTCGAACGCGGGATGGACGTGCTGGTCGAGGTCCACGACGAGGCCGAGATGAATCGCGCGGCGCGTCTGCGTTCACGCCTGATCGGGATAAATAATCGCAATCTCAAGACCTTCCGCACCGATCTTGCCACGACCGAGCGTCTCGCCCCGCTCGCGCCGGACGGTGCACTGCTGGTTGGCGAGAGCGGCATCGCCAGCCATGCCGATTGCCAGCGGCTCGCCGAAGCGGGCGTGCGCTGCTTCCTCGTCGGCGAGAGCCTGATGCGACAGCACGACGTCGCGGCGGCGACGCGGGCGCTGCTCGAAGGCTGACTTTCCTACCTGCGCCGGTTCTGGCAGACGGGTGAGATGCCCCCATTCGCCCGCCCTCGAAAATCCCTTGAAATATCGGGCCAACGGGGCGGAACTTCTTTGCGCCAGGACAGTGTAACATGTGGTCCATGTCTAACAGGAAAGTCGCCGTTTAGATGAACGGCGGGCTCACCCACCTCGACGAATCGGGCGCGGCGCGGATGGTCGATGTCGGCGGCAAGCCGGCCACCGCGCGCTCGGCCACCGCGACCGGCCGCATCGCCATGCGGCCTGAAACCCTCGCCGCGATCCGCGAGGGGGACGTGCCCAAGGGCGACGTGCTCGCCGCCGCGCGGATCGCCGGGATCATGGCGGCAAAGCGGACCGGCGACCTGATCCCCTTGTGCCATCCGCTCGCGCTCGATTCGGTGACGCTCGATTTCGCGTTCGAGGACGGCGCCCTGCGCGCCAACGCGAGCGCCACGCTCACCGGGCGCACGGGGGTGGAAATGGAAGCGCTTGCAGCCGTTTCGGTCGCATTGCTCACAATCTACGACATGAGCAAAGCGCTCCAGAAGGACATGACGATCGAGGACCTGCGACTGCTCGAGAAAACCGGCGGCAGGTCGGGCGACTGGCGCGCCGGGGAATGACCCCGCCGATCGCGCTGGAGGAGGCCTGGACGCGGCTGCTCGATCTCGTCCAGCCGCTACCGGTCGAGCGGATCGCTCCCGAGGCGGCGCATGGCCGCTATCTCACAGAGCCGTTGCTCGCCGCGCGCACCCAGCCCGCCGCTGACGTGTCCTCGATGGACGGCTATGCCCTCGTCGGACCGGGCCCGTGGGCGGTCGTCGGCGAGAGCCGTTGCGGCGCACCCCTCGCCGCCGCGCTCGCTGCCGGTGAAGCCGCGCGCATCTCGACCGGCGCGGTGGTGCCCGACGGCGCCGACAGGGTGTTGATCCAGGAGTGCGCCCGCCGCGACGGGGGCCACCTCGCGCTCGACGGCAGGCTGCCCGATCCCGGCGCGAACATCCGCCCTCTCGGCATGGACTTCCGGCACGGCGACACCCTGCTGCCCGCCGGAACCAGGCTGGGTCCGCCGCAAGTGGCGCTGGCACTCGCCGCCGGGGTTCGCTCGCTCGCGGTCCATCGCAAACCACGCGTCGCGGTGCTGGACTGCGGCAACGAATTCCTCGACGGTTCGACCCCCGCTACCAACGGCGCAATGCTCGAGGCGATGATCGCGGGCCTGCCGTGCGAGGTGCGCAGGATCGGCCCCGTGCCTGACGACCTCGGCGCGCTCGGCGAAGCGCTCGCGCAGTGCGAGCACTGCGATCTCGTCGTCACCAGCGGCGGGGCATCGGTCGGCGATCACGATCTCGTGCGGCCCGCGCTCGAAGCCTGGGGTGCGGAGATCGCCTTCTGGCGGGTGGCGATTCGCCCCGGCAAGCCACTGCTCGTCGCCCGGCGCGGCGCGGCGCTGGTGCTCGGACTGCCCGGCAATCCGGTGTCGGCCTATGTCACCGGCTTCCTCTTCGCCCTGCCCGCTATCCGCAGAATGCTGGGGGCGGCCCACCCCGTGCCGCGGAGCGAGCCGATTCGCTGCACTTCCGACTTGCCGCCCGGGGGCGAGCGCGGAGAGTTCCTGCGCGCGATTCGCGGGGCCCGGGGCCTCGCGCCGATCCTCGCACGCGACAGCAGCCTGCTCGCCCAGCTCGCCCGCGCCGACACGCTGATCTGGCGACCGCCGCACTGCCTCGAGGCGAAAGCGGGAACGGATGTTCCTGCCTATCGCCTCGAGAATGGCGGGAATGCTTGACTTGCGCCATTCGGTTGCCTAATTGTTCCGCATTCGTTCGCGTTCGCGCACGATCGTGTCAGGCGACCAGGGAGTTTTCGCCATGCTGACGGCCAAGCA
>CAMPIA010000129.1 GCA_946886175.1 uncultured Altererythrobacter sp. | reverse complement strand
GCGCGACTACGCCCAAGTCGGTCGCGCCGCAAGCGGGCTTGGCGGGGAATTTCCGCTACGTCGGCGCAGTTCGCGGTGCGGGCCGGTCAGCGCATCGCCTGCTGGAGCAGCTCGAGCGTGCGCACGCGCGCGGCGGGATCGTAGGTCGCGCCCGAAAGCATGATCTCGTCCGCCCCGGTGCGCGCGACGAAGGCGTCGATCTTCCCCCGCACTTGCGCGGGCGTACCGATCGCCGAGGCCTCGCCGATATGCTCGAGGATCGCGCGCGCCTGCGGCGGCAGGCTGTCGCGGTATCCGGGCACCGGCGGCGGCAGCTTGCCGGGGCTGCCGGTGCGCAGGCGGACGAAGCTCTGCGCCTGCGAGGAGGCGATCAGCTCCGCCTCTTCCTCGGTTTCGGCGACGAAGACGGTCATCGCGGCCATGACGTGCGGCCGATCAAGCGTCTCCGACGGCTGAAAATCGCGCCGATAGAGCGCGAGCGCGGCGTCGAGGTGAGTCGGCGCGAAGTGGCTCGCGAAAGCATAGGGCAGCCCCAGCCGCGCGGCGAGCTGCGCGCCGAACAGGCTGGACCCGAGCATCCACATCTCGACATCCGCGCCGAAGCCGGGCGTCGCGCGGATCGGCAGCTCCGGATCGCCCGCGAACATCGCACGCAATTCGGCGACGTCGTGGGGAAACATCTCGGCGGCGCGGTGAAGGTCCTTGCGCAGCGCGCGCTGGAGTTCCGGCCCGGCGCCGGGCGCACGCCCGAGGCCGAGGTCGACCCGACCCGGAAACAGCGCGGCGAGCGTGCCGAACTGCTCGGCGATCACGAACGGGTTGTGGTTGGGCAGCATGATCCCGCCCGCGCCGATGCGGATGGTGGAGGTCGCGTGGCCCACATGGCCGATCACGACCGCGGCAGCGCCGCCGCCGATGCCCTCCATCGCGTGATGCTCGGCGATCCAGAAGCGCGTGCAGCCGGTCGCCTCGGCCGTCTGAGCGAGCTCGGCGGTGGCGGCGTAAGCCTCCTCGAGCGTGCCGCCTTCGCGCACCGGGACGAGATCGAGAACGGAAAACTGGGTCATTGGCTCTCCAATTGGTCGAGATAGCCTTGGGCGATGGCGGCTTCGGGGCTGTCCGGCGCGGCGGCGATCACCGAGGTCCAGCTCCGCTGCGCGGCTTCGTCGCGCCCGGCCAGTGCCGCGATCACCCCGGCTTCGAGCCCCACCGCCGGGTCGAGCGGAGCCAGCACGGCCGCGCGTTCGATCCGCGCCTGCGCCTCGGCCAGATCGCCAGCGCGCCGCGCCAGCGTGGCGGAAAGCAGCCAGGCCTGCGCATTGTCGGGCAATGCGGTGCGCGCGGCTTCGAGCGCCGCCGCCGCTTCGCCCGCGCGGCCGAGCGCGACCAGCGCGATCGCACGGTCGATGGCGACCTGCCCGCGGATCGTCGCCTCGCCCGCGGCGTCGGCGTCGGCCTGCGCCTGGTCGAGCAATGCGAGAGCGCCCGCCGCGTCCCCTTCCCCGAGCAGCGCGCCGCCCGCGAGCGCACCGCGCAGCGCGCGGCCGCGGAAATTGTCCGCCGCGGTCGCGTCGCGCGCGGCGAGGAAGCTCTCGGCGGCGGCGGCGCGCTGGCCGAGTTGCACCTGCGCGACCCCGAGGCACTGGCCCGCATCGCCGCGCCCACTCGAATCGGCGGCGCCGCTAGTCTCGGCCAGCCAGGCTTCCGCCTCCTCCACCGCGCCGCCCGGATCGGTGCGGGTTCGAGCCAGACACCGCGCGAGTCGGCTGGTTTCGGTCACCACCTCGACATAGGCGTTGCGCCGCGACATCTCGCGCTGCTGCTGCATCTCGGGCGGGAGCGGCGAGATCGGCTCGACCGTCGGCGCGGGGCCGACCTGGAGCGTGAGGGCGAGGAGCGGGGCGATCATCGTGAAGTCCAACTAGTGAATGGGAAGCGCGGCCACCGTGCGCAACAGCAAGTCGATATCCTGTTCGCGCGAAAGGCGGTGATCGCCGTCCTTGACCAGCACGACCTGTATATCGTCCGAACGCAGCGCGGCGGCAGCGCGCAGGCTCACCTCCCAGGGAACGTCGGCATCGGCCTGGCCGTGGAGCAGGCGCACCGGGCAGTCGATCGCGATCTGTCGCTCGAGCAACCGCAGGCGCTCGGCGTCCTGCCAGAATTTCGCATGGGTCGGGGTGGGCTCGGGGCCGTAGGGATTGTCCTCGAATACGCTGCGCCCCGCACGCAGCTCGGCCTTCTGGGCATCGTCGAACCCCCAGTCGGAGAAATCGGGCGCGGCGGCGATGCCGACCATGCCCGCCAGCCGATCGCCGAGCGCCTCTCCGACGAGCAGCATGAGCCCGCCGCCCATCGACGATCCGACCAGCACGACCGGCCCTTCGAGCTTCGCTTCGATCAGCATCAGAACCTCCTCGCGCCAGCGGGACAGCGTGCCGTCGGCGAAAAGGCCGTCGCTCACCCCGCAACCCGAATAGTCGAGCAACAGGCAGGCGCGCCCTTGCGCCTGCGCCCAGTCGAACAATGCGGTCGCCTTGCTCCCCGCCATATCGGACATGTAGCCGGGCAGGAACGCGAGCGCCGGCCCGGCGCCCTCGTGCAGGCGGAAAGCGATGCGGCGCCCGTCGGGCATCGCGTGATGTTGGATGTGGCTCATGTCCCGGGCCATGCCCGCCCAATGCGGGCCATGGCAACCCGGCTCAATAGAGCGCGGGCGGTTCGTAGAGGTGCCCGGGCTCCTCGGTCCGGTCGCCGCAACCGGCGACGAGCAGGCAGGCGAACAGCAGGGCGGCGATATGCTTCATGGTCTGTCTCACTCGCGCTCGAATATAGCTTCGATCGGCATGTCGAACAACGCCCCGATGCGAAACGCGAGCGGCAGCGAGGGATCGCAGCGGCCGATCTCGATCGCGTTGACGCTCTGACGCGAGACCTCGAGCCGCTGCGCCACGTCCTGCTGGCTCCAGTCGCGCCCGGTCATCCGGAATTGCGCCAGTCCCATGCCATTACAGAACGCCGGGCTCGCTTGTCTCGCTTGCAGCGCCGAACCGTCGGCGCTATCTCATGCGGCATGGACGCGCAGCGCCTCTTCGCCACGACTACCACCACCGGGCTCCTCCGGGGGCGGCCGGTCGCGCGCTGACGCGGTCCGCCGTCGCCCGGTTTCGGGCGGTGCGGCGTTCCTCCCGAAATCGCCACCAATTCAACGCCGCTCTTCAAGCGCGCGCGCGCTTGTGCCATGGCGCGCGCGAAACGAACGGATTGAACGATGACGGAACTGCTCAAGATCAGCCTGCCCGACGGCTCGGTGCGCGAAGTCGAGCCCGGCACCACGCCGGCGGATGTCGCCGCGGCGATCGGGCCAGGGCTCGCCAAGGCCGCGCTCGCCGCGCGCGTGGATGGCGAAGTGCGCGACTTGCATCGCGCCTTCGAGGGCGACGCCGAACTCGCGCTGATCACCGCGCGCGACGAGGCCGACGCGCTCGAGCTGGTCCGCCACGACTATGCCCACATTCTGGCCGAGGCGATCCAGGCCCTCTGGCCCGGCACGCAGATCACCTTCGGCCCGGCGACCGACGACGGTTTCTACTACGACGTGAAGGCGCCCGAGAGCCGCGACCCGTTCTCGATGGACGACCTGCCCGCGATCGAAGAGAAAATGCGCGAGATCATCCGCGCCGACAAGCCGCTGCGGCGCGAGGTCTGGAGCCGCGAGGCGCTGATCGACAAGTGGCAAGGCGAAGGCGAGAGCTTCAAGGCCGAATGGGCGCAGGAACTGCCCGAGCATGAGGAGCTGACGGTCTATTGGTCGGGAAGCGACTGGCTCGACATGTGCCGCGGCCCGCACCTCCCGAGCACGGGCAAGCTCGATCCCGCCGCCTTCAAGCTCATGCGCGTCGCGGGGGCCTATTGGCGCGGCGACCAGCGCAACGCACAGCTCACGCGCATCTACGGCACCGGCTGGCTCACCAAGAAGCAACTGGACGCGCACCTCCACCGGCTGGAGGAAGCGGCCAAACGCGACCACCGCAAGCTGGGCCGCGAGATGGACCTGTTCCACCTGCAGGAAGAAGCGCACGGCTCGGTCTTCTGGCACCCCAACGGTTATCGTATCTGGCGCGAACTCGAAGCCTATATGCGCCGCAAGATGGACGGCGCGGGCTATCGCGAGATCAAGACCCCGCAGCTGATGGATGTGCGGCAGTGGGAGCAGTCCGGCCACTGGGGCAAATATGCCGAGAACATGTTCGCGGTGCCCGACATCGTGCCCGAGGTGGACGAAAGCGGCGCGGGGGCGGAGCCGCGGGTCGCCGCCGACGCCGACTGGATGGCGATCAAGCCGATGAACTGCCCGGCGCACGTGCTCGTCTTCAAGCAGGGCATCACCAGTTACCGCGATCTGCCGGTCAGGCTGGGCGAGATGGGCTGCTGCCACCGCAACGAGCCGCACGGCGCGTTGCACGGCATCATGCGCGTGCGCCAGTTCACGCAGGACGACGCGCATATCTTCTGCACCGAAGCGCAAGTGGTCGACGAGGTGCGCGCCTTCTGCCGGCTGGTCGACGAGGTCTACCGGGATTTCGGTTTCGACTACCAGATCAAGCTGGCGCTGCGGCCGGAGAAGCGGTTCGGCAGCGACGAGCTGTGGGACAAGTCCGAGCAGGAACTGCGCGACGCGGTGGTCGATGCAGGGCTGGCGACCGCCGAATATGGCTGGGAAGAACTGCCGGGCGAAGGCGCATTCTACGCCCCCAAGCTCGAATGGCACCTGACCGACGCGATCGGCCGCACCTGGCAGGTCGGCA
>CAMPIA010000128.1 GCA_946886175.1 uncultured Altererythrobacter sp. | reverse complement strand
CAAGCGACTGGAAAGCCTTCTGATCGTCGAGCGACAGCGCGAGCGCCTCGAAGTCCGGTTCGGCCCGCGCCTCGATGAATTCACGCACCATGTCGACGCCCGCGCGGGCGCGCGCGGGCACCGGCGCGCCGGTCAGCCGCTCGCGCAGCATGAGGCCGAGCGCGGTCTGCAGCGGCACGTCGCCTTCGGCCTGGGCGCGCACGATCGGGTCGCTCGCGGTGCGCAGCTCGACCGCGGCGTCGAGGTTCTCGCGTATTCCGCTGAAGTTGTTCGCTCCAAGCGCCTCGAAACGGACCTGTTCGGCCATGTCGTAGCAGGCGCGCGCGACCGGTTCGGCGGGGGCGCCCCTGGCATGGAGCCCGGCGTCATGGTGGCGCAGCCTCAGCGCGAAACTGTCCGCGAAGCCGCGCGCCTCGCGCGCCTGCTCGGGCGGGAGCGTGCGGCCGGGCAGAGGGACACGGAAGTTCTTGCCGCTGGCCGCAGGCGCATCGGCGCTCCACGCGACTTCGACCTCGGGCTCGCGCGCGAGCGCCCGCGCGGTGCCGGTCAGCGCCTGCTTGAAGCGATCGAGGGGCGTTTGATCGGCCAAGGGTTACGTCCGCGCTTTGCTCACTTCAGGATCGTCTGCCCGGTCTTCGCCCAGTCGGCGAGGAAGCCTTCGATGCCCTTGTCGGTCAGGACATGCTTGAACAGCCCCTTGATCACCGCTGCCGGCATCGTTGCGACGTCGGCGCCGATCTTCGCGCTCTGGAGCACATGGGTCGGGTGACGCACCGAGGCGACGAGGATTTCGGTGTCGAACAGATAGTTGTCGTAGATCAGGCGGATATCGCCGATAAGCTCCATTCCGTCGAACCCGTTGTCGTCATGACGGCCAACGAACGGCGAGACGAAGGTCGCGCCCGCCTTCGCGGCGAGAAGCGCCTGATTGGCGGAGAAGCACAGTGTGACGTTGACCATCGTGCCCTCGCCGGTCAGCGCCTTGCAGGTCTTGAGCCCGTCGATCGTGAGCGGCACCTTGATGCAGACGTTGTCCGCGATCTTGCGCAGGACTTCGGCCTCTTTCATCATCGTTTCGTGGTCGAGCGCGACCACTTCGGCGCTCACCGGCCCGTCGACCAGCCCGCAAATCTCCTTCGTCACTTCCATGAAGTCGCGGCCGGACTTGGCGATCAGCGAGGGGTTGGTGGTGACGCCGTCGAGCAGGCCGGTCGCGGCCAGGTCTTCGATTTCGGCGGTGTCGGCGGTGTCGACGAAGAATTTCATGATGCGGCTCCGGAATGGCGATTCGGTATCGCTCTAACGGAGCCGCGCCGCAGCGGCTAGACCTCGGGCTCTAGAGGCTGCGCCCCACGCCGAACACGCCGATCAGCAAGGGGTCGTTGGTCGCACGCGGGTTGGCGCGAATCGCGGCTTCCTCGCTCCCGATCTCGCGCCAGATCGTGTCGTCGATCGCGGTCGCGACGCGCGCGGCGACTTGCGCCACGTCGACCCCGCTCAGCGCGGCGAGCGCCTGGCCGACGAGGGGGTCGCTCGCCACGCGCATCGCCTGCCCGAGTTCGGGCACCATCGCGTCGAGCAGCCGCATGCCGAGCTCGTCGCGCAAGTAGGCGCTCGCCGCGGTGGGTCCGCCGCGCACGAGATCGATCGCATTGGCGAAGCCGATCGTGCGCACCGCGTCGGTCACCAGCGGGGCGGCGCGTTCGGCGCCTTCGTAGGCGATGTCGGCGAAGGCGCTCTCCAGCCGGGTCTTGAACAGCGGCGAGGTGAGAATGCGGCCGAGCACATCGCCGCGCGTGCCGAGCAGGGTGCCCAGCCCCGACCGCGCGACCTGCTCATCCCAATAGCCGTCGGGCTGGAGCATTCGGGCGAAGGCGCGCTCGCTCGACAGGAACAGCAGCCGCTGCACCGCATCGGTGAGGCTGAACCCGCCCATGCCGGTGCAGCCGGGCAGCACAAGCAGGCCGCTTCCGGCCAGCAGGCCGCCCAGGACGGCGCGGCGCGCGGTGGGGCGTGCGAAGGTGGGGGGCAACAATTCGGACATTTCTTCTCTCCTCGCCTTGCCGCTCCCACCAGCGGGCTCTCATATGGGCGATCACATGAACCGCGTCCGCCTCATCGTCTTCAATGCCGCGCTCGGCGTGCTCGACTACCGCGTGCCCGAGGGCATGGCGGTCGAGCCCGGATCGGTGGTTGTTGCGCCACTGGGCCCACGCCAGATCGTCGGGATCGTCTGGGAGGCCGAACGGCTACCGGCAGAATCGGTGCCCGACAACAAGCTGCGCCCGCTGATCGAGATCCTGCCGGTGCCGCCGCTGCGTGCCGAATTGCGGCGGCTGATCGAATGGACCGCGGACTATTACTGCGCGCCGATGTCGGCCGTGGCGCGCATGGTGATCGCCAGCGGCGGCGCGCTGCGCGGCCCGGCGACGGTCACCGAATACCGCCTCACCGGCGGCCTGCCCGAACGCATGACCCCGCAGCGCGAGCGCGCGATGGAGCTGCTCGAAGGCGAGCAGGCGACGATCCGCGAACTGGCCGAGCTCGCGGGCGTCTCGGACGGCGTGCTGCGCGGGCTCGTCAACCAGGGCGTGCTCGAACCCGTGACGGTCGACTGCGACCGCGCTTACCCTCGCGCAGAGCCCGGGCACGCCTCGGTGGATCTGAGCGGCGAGCAAGCGCAAGTCGCCGCGCGGCTGGTTGAGGCGGTGCAGGCGCACGAGTTTGCGCCCTTCCTGCTCGACGGGGTGACCGGCTCGGGCAAGACCGAGACTTATTTCGAGGCCGTTGCGGCAGCGTTGGAGGCGGGCTCGCAGGTCCTCGTCCTCCTGCCCGAAATCGCGCTGACCGAAGCCTTCCTGCGCCGCTTCGAGGATCGCTTCGGCGCGCCGCCGATCGTCTGGCACTCCTCGCTCAAATCGACCGAGCGCCGCCGCGCCTGGCGCGCGATTGCCGGCGGAACCGCGCAAGTGGTGGTCGGGGCGCGCTCGGCGCTGTTCCTGCCTTACGCCAGGCTCGGCCTGATCGTGGTCGACGAGGCGCACGAGGTCAGCTTCAAGCAGGACGAAGGCGTGCGCTACAACGCGCGCGACGTGGCGGTGATGCGCGCGCACTTCGAAAAGCTGCCGGTGATCCTCGCCAGCGCCACACCGGCGCTCGAGAGCCTGCAAATGGCCGAGAGCGGCACTTACGAGCGGCTGGAACTGCCGAGCCGCTTCGGCGCGGCCGAGTTGCCGAGCATCGAAACGATCGACCTGACCGAGCAACCGCCCGAGCGCGGCCGCTGGCTGGCCCCGCGGCTGGCGCAGGAACTGGCGCTGCGGCTCGAACGCGGCGAGCAATCGCTGCTGTTCCTGAACCGCCGCGGCTACGCCCCGCTGACGCTGTGCCGCAACTGCGGCTTCCGCTTCCAGTGCCCCAACTGCACCGCCTGGCTGGTCGAGCACCGCTTCAGCCGCCGCCTCGCCTGCCACCATTGCGGGCACGAGACGCCGCCGCCCGCGACCTGCCCCGAATGCGGCGAGCCCGACTGCCTCGTCGCCTGCGGGCCGGGAGTGGAGCGGATCGCGGACGAAGTCGCCGAGATCCTGCCCGAGGCGCGCATTGCGGTGGCGACCAGCGACACGCTCAATTCGCCCGAGAAGGCGGCCGAGTTCGTCTCGCAGGTCGAGGCCGGCGCGATCGACGTGATCGTCGGCACCCAGCTGGTGACCAAAGGCTTCCACTTTCCCGAATTGACGCTGGTGGGCGTGGTCGATGCCGACCTGGGCCTCGAGGGCGGCGACTTGCGCGCGGCCGAGCGCACCTATCAGCAGATCGCCCAGGTCGCCGGGCGCGCCGGGCGCGGCGACAAGCCGGGCGAGGTGCTGATCCAGACCCGCCATCCCGGCGCCGCAGTGATCGCGGCACTGGCGGCGGGCGACCGTGACGCCTTCTACGAAGCCGAAACCGAGTCTCGCCGCCACGCCGGCGCCCCGCCCTTCGGCCGCTGGGCCGCGATCATCGTCTCGAGCGAGGACGAGGCCGAGGCCAAGGAAGCTGCGCGCGCGATCGGCGGAACGCGGCCCGACCTGCCCGACATCGCGGTGCTCGGCCCCGCCCCCGCCCCGCTATCGCTGCTGCGCGGCCGCTATCGCTACCGCCTGCTGGTCAACGCCCGCCGTAGCGCGCAAGTGCAGGACGCGATCCGCGAGTGGCTCGGCGCGCTCGACTTCCCGCGCGGGGTGCGGGTATCGGTCGACATCGATCCCTACAGTTTCGTCTAGGAGAGCCCGAATGCTGACCGTCCACCACCTGCGCATGTCGCAGTCCGAGCGTATCGTCTGGCTGTGCGAGGAGCTGGGGGTGGAATACGCGCTCAAGCTCTACATGCGGCGGGAGGACAACAATCTCGCGCCCGACGAATACAAGGCGCTCCATCCGATGGGGATCGCGCCGGTGATTACCGACGGCGAGCTGACACTGGGCGAGAGCGGCGCGATCTGCGAATATATCGACCGCAAATACGGCGGCGCCAAGCTGTCGCCCGGCGTGGATCACCCGGACTTCGCCGGGCACCTGTTCTGGTTCCACTTCGCCAACGCAACCTTCATGACCAACGGCATGATGGCGCTCGTGGCGGGGCGGATGGGCGAGGTGCCCGAGTTCGTGACGAGCCGCATCGCCAAGGCCTGGGCGTTGGCCGAGGCGCGGCTGGGCGAGGCCGAGTTCTTCGGCGGCTCGCAGCTCACCACCGCCGATATCATGATGGGGTTCAACCTCACCACCTCGCGCCTGTTCGGCGGCGCGAGCCTCGAGCCCTATCCCAACGT
>CAMPIA010000127.1 GCA_946886175.1 uncultured Altererythrobacter sp. | reverse complement strand
CGTAGGGCGGCAGGCGCTTCATGCGGTAGAATTCGGTATCCATCGACCTCGTCTCATCAGGAACGCGCGAACGGCTCGCGCATAGGATTCCTATCGGAATAGCAGTCGCGGTTAAATGCGCATTTGGCTATTGCACCCCGAACCGCCACTACGAGGAGCGCAACTATGGCCGAACGGCAGGATCCACTCGCCGCCTTCTTCGACATGCCCAGCCTCCTCAACATGCAAGACGAGGCGATGCGCGAGATGTTCGGGCGGTTCTCCCCCGCCAGCGGCGATGTGCCCCAGGCCGACATGGCGCAGTGGGCCGAAACCGCCGGGCAACTGCGCGCGATGTGGCTCGAGTTCGCCAACGGCCGGCTCGCGGGCGGAGCCGAGGCGGCAAACCCGCTCGACCCCTCGCAGTGGATGCTGATGACGCAGGGCTGGGCCCGCGCCGCGCCGTTCGATCCGGCGGCGACGCAGGCGCTCATGCAGGAAGGCATGCAGCTCTGGCAGAGCGTCGTCGGCACGATGTTCGGCGCGAACGGAAGCGATGGCGGCGAGCCGATCGAGCTTCCGCGGCAGGACCGCCGCTTTTCCGACCCCGCCTGGCGCGAGCATCCGGCCTATGTCCTGCTCCACCAGAGCTACCTCATGCTTGCCGACTATTTCATGCGCGCGGCCAAGGACGTCGAAGGCGTGCCCGACGACAAGAAGGCGCAGCTCAAATTCGCCATCCAGGCGCTGCTCGAGGCGATGAGCCCCGACAACTTCCTCGCCACCAACCCGGTCGTCCTGAAGCGCACGATCGAGACCGGCGGGCAAAACCTCGTGAAAGGAATGCGCCACCTGATCGCCGACCTCAGGCGCGGCCAGCTCACCCACACCGACGCCGACGCCTTCACCCTGGGCGAGAATCTCGCCGCGACGCCGGGCAAGGTCGTGCACGAAACCCCGCTCTATCAGCTGATCCAGTATTCGCCCTCGACCGAACAGGTCCATGCGGTGCCGCTGGTGATCTTCCCGCCGTGGATCAACCGCTTCTACATCCTCGACCTCAACCCGAAGAAGAGCTTCATCAAGTGGGCGGTCGACCAGGGGCTCAGCGTGTTCGTGGTAAGCTGGAAATCGGCCGACGCGAGCATGAAGGACGTGGTGTGGGACGACTATATCCGCGCGCAGATCGAGGCGATCGACCATGTCCGCACCCGGCTCGATACCCCCGCGGTCCACACGATCGGCTACTGCGTCGCGGGCACCACGCTCGCCGCGACTTTGGCGATCCTCGCGCGGCGCGGCGAAGCAGACAAGGTGGCGAGCGCGACCTTCTTCACCGCGCAGGTCGATTTCGAGAAGGCGGGCGAGCTGCTCAACTTCGTCGACGGCCAGCAGCTCGAGACGATCGCGAAGCTCTCGCCCGATGGCTACCTCGACGGCCGCTATCTCGCCGCGACCTTCAACGCGCTGCGCGGCAAGGACCTGATCTGGAATTACGTGGTCAACAACTACCTGCTGGGCGAGGACTATCCGGCGTTCGATCTGCTCCACTGGAACGGCGACGTCACCAACCTGCCCGGCAAGTGGCACGCAGCCTACCTGCGCGACCTCTACCGCGACAACAAGCTGGTTCAGCCCGACGCGATGGAGGCCGACGGCACCAGGATCGACCTGCGCCTGATCGAGACCCCCGCCTATATCCAGGCCGGCCGCGAGGACCACATCGCCCCCGCCGAAAGCGTCTGGCGCGCAACGCACCACTTCAGCGGCGACACCACCTTCGTGCTCGCCGGATCGGGCCATATCGCCGGCGTGGTCAACCACCCGGCGGCGAACAAGTACCAGTACTGGACCGGCGACAGCGGCGCGGATTCGCTCGACGACTTCGTGGAGGGCGCGAGCGAGCATCCCGGAAGCTGGTGGCCCCACTGGCTCGAGTGGCTGGAGAAGCGCAACGACGCGAAGGTCGCCGCGAAAGGCAAGCGCAAGCCCGGCGGCAAGGGGGACACCGTGATCGAGGATGCGCCGGGGCGTTATGTGAAGACGCGGTGAGAGATGCTCTCTGCCGCCGAGGCTGATCGCCCGGGTTTGCCGCCGGATGGTGGCTCGCAATGCCCTGCGAAGGCGGGGGCATCAGGCCGGAGGCGATTCCGCCGGCGCTCCACCCGCCTGAACCCTCTTCGCGGGAGCCGCATCCCACGCCTATGTTGCACTGCACAATTTCTGCTTGACTTCGCGTCGGTGGCGCCTATTTTGTGCATTGCAACATAAGCGGGCGCTGCGTCCGCTAAGCACAGGATGATCGCGATGGCTACCCAGCCCGAAGCCAAGATCGATGCGGCGGCCGAGAAGGCCTACGCCGAAGCCTCCGCCGCCCGCAAGGCTGCGGCGTCAGAAGAAGCGGCGGCCGCTCCCGCCGTCGAGACCGCCAAGGCCGCGCCTGCCGCAAAAGCTCCGGCGAAAGCCCCGGCGCGCAAGGCCGCGGCCAAGCCCAAGACCAGGAAGACCAAGTCCGTGAAAAAGGCCGCCGTCCGCAAGGCTCCCGCATCCAAGCGCAAGCCTGCGGCGAAAGCCCCCAGCAAGGCCGCTTCGACGGCCAAGACCAATTTGAAGGAAAGCATCATGACCAAGGCCAAGACCGCCACCACCGACTATGCCGGGCAGATGAAGAACGGCCTCGCCGAGCTTCAGACCCGCGCCAAGACCGCCTACGACAAGGGCGCCGAATACGTTGCCGAAACGCGGGAGTTCTCGCAGGGTAACCTCGACGCCATGGTCGAATCGGGCAAGATTTTCGCCGCCGGCGTGCAGGATCTCGCCAAGGTCGCGGTCGAAGACGGCAAGGCCGCCGTCGAGACCATGACCGCCGACGCGAAGGAATTCGCGGCGGTCAAGTCGCCGACCGACTTCGTGCAGCTCCAGGGCAAGATCGCCAGCCGCAACTTCGACGCCGCCGTCGCACAGATGTCGAAGGCGACCGAAATGTGGGTCAAGCTCGCCGGCGACGTCGCCGCGCCGATCTCGGGCCGTGCCAGCCTGGCGATGGAAAAGGTTCGCAAGGCGGCCTGAGCCGCTTTGCGCCGCGGAGCCCCGGCCTCTCCTCTCCCTTAGCCGGGGTTCCCGATTATGCGGGCCGGTCAGCCATGCGCTGGCCGGCCCCTTTTTTGTTTCATTCGCGCCGTTAACCCGGGCGCAATCGCCCCGCGCCATCTTGCGGATGCAGCGCGCCATACGATATTGCCGAGGCCATGACCTTCATCTCCGCCACCGATCTCGATCCCCGCCTGCGCCCCGCTTGCGCGGGCGGGGGCGATTCCGATGGCCGGGATTCGGATCGCGACGGGGCGGGCCAGGTCGGCACCGCCACCAAGACCCGCACCAAGCCCAAGAAGCCGAGCCAGTACAAGGTGCTGATGCTCAACGACGATTACACCCCGATGGAATTCGTGGTCACGGTGCTGAAGCGCTTCTTCCGCATGGACATGGAGCAGGCGACGCGCGTGATGCTCCACGTTCACCAGCGCGGCGTCGGCGTATGCGGCATTTTCCCGTACGAGGTCGCCGAGACCAAAGTGAATCAGGTGATGGATTTCGCCCGCCAGAACCAGCATCCGCTCCAGTGCACGCTGGAGAAGGCCTGACCTAGCCAGCCGGACCTGGCTGAGTTTCAGGCATGAACGCGCCGCCTTCCACGACCACTTTCACCGTGCGCAAGGCGAAGGCCGATGAGAGGGCATGACCGCGCGGTAATTTCCCGCTAGGGCCGAGTGAACGCTACGGCTGGCCGGAACCCTTGTTCAAATTCATCCCTGCCCTCGACCGCTATATCTTCCGGCTGGTGCTCCTGCCGATGCTCGGCGTGTTCGCGATCGCCGCGTCGCTGCTGGTGCTCGACAAGATGTTGCGACTGTTCGATTTCGTCGCCGTCGAGGGGGGCCCGGTCGGGGTCGTGTTCAAGATGCTCGGCGCGATGATGCCCGAATATGCCAGCCTCGCGATCCCGCTCGGCTTGCTGCTCGGCGTGCTGCTCGCCTTCCGCAAGCTCGCGACTTCGAGCGAGCTCGACGTGATGCGCGGCGTCGGTCTCAGCTACGGCCGGCTGCTGCGCGTGCCCTATGCGATCACCGCGGTGCTCATGGTCGTGAACGTTGCGCTGGTGTTCTACATTCAGCCGGTCAGCCGCTATTATTACGAACAGCTTGAATACGAGCTGCGCTCGGGCGCGCTCGGGGCCTCGATCAAGGTCGGGGAGTTCACCACGCTCGCCGACCGCATGGCCCTGCGGATCGAAACGAGCGAGGACGATGGGCGCAGTCTCCAGGGCATCTTCGCACGGGTTTCGAACGAGAAGGGCCAGGTGCTCTCGATTTCGGCGCGCGAAGGCGCCTTCCTCGCCACCACCGACAGCCCCGACACGATCATCCTGCGGCTGACCGACGGCACGATCGTGCAGGATACCGGCAGCGAGACCCCGCGCGTGCTCAGTTTCACCCGCCACGACCTGCCGATCGACCTGCCGAGGATCGAGCAATTCCGCGACCGCGGCGACGCCGAGCGCGAATATATCCTGCCCGAACTGCTCAAGATCGGCTGGAGCGACAGCGCGACCGAAGCCAAGCGCGTCGCGAGCCAGGCGAGCTTCAACTTCCGCCTGGTCGAGGTAGTGATGATGGCGCTGATGCCCTTGCTCGCGGTCGCGCTCGCGATACCGCCCAAGCGATCGACCAGCGCGCTCGGAGTGTTCCTCTCGGTGGTGATGGTGGTCGCCTATCACAAGGTCAATCAATACGGGGAGGACATCGCGGCGCTCGGCCGCTTCGACCCGGTACTCGCGCTATGGGTGC
>CAMPIA010000126.1 GCA_946886175.1 uncultured Altererythrobacter sp. | reverse complement strand
TGGTCCTGGCCGACACGAACGACATCAAGCCGGGCGACCAGCTCGAGGTGTTCGAAGTCGAGGAGCGCGAGCGGACGCTGTAGTCCGCTCGCCGCCGCGCATGGCCCGCAACCCGTTCACTCCCGAACAGCAATCGGTCCGCGTGCTCAAGGTGGGCGAGCGGGTGCGGCATATCCTGTCGGAGTTGCTCGCGCGCGGGGAGGTGCACGACGAGGTGTTGACCGCGCACACCGTCAGCGTCACCGAAGTGCGGATGACGCCCGACCTGCGCAACGCCGCCGCCTATGTGAAGCCGCTGCTCGGCGAGGACGAGGCGGCGGTGCTCAAGGCGCTGCGGACCAACACCGCATTCTTCCAGCGCGAGGTGGCCAAGCGTCTCGGCCTCAAGTTCGCGCCGAAGCTGCAATTCAAACCCGACGAGAGCTTCGACGAGGCCGCGCGGATCGAGAGTCTGCTCGACGACCCGCGGGTGGCGCGCGACCTCGACGAGGACTGAGGGTTCCGGCGGCCGATGGCCAAGCTCTATTTCTACTACGCCAGCATGAACGCGGGGAAATCGACCACGCTGTTGCAGGCCGATTTCAACTATCGCGAGCGCGGGATGGCGACGATGCTGTGGACCG
Organism: uncultured Altererythrobacter sp.; assembly: GCA_946886175.1. The sequence continues at coordinate 4,205 of CAMPIA010000126.1, read as the reverse complement.
CGGCGCTCGACGATCGCGGGGCGCAATCGGCGATCGAGAGCCGCATCGGCCTCGGCGCCGAGGCGCATCGCTACACGCCCGAAACCGACCTGTGGCAGCGGGTCATCGCCGCGCACAAGGCCGAGCCGCTGCACTGCGTGCTGGTCGACGAGGCGCAGTTCCTGACCAGGGAGCAGGCCTGGCAATGCGCGCGGCTGGCCGACGAAGCGAACATTCCGGTGCTCTGTTACGGCCTGCGCACCGATTTCCAGGGCGAGCTGTTCCCCGGCTCGGCCGCGCTGCTCGGGATCGCCGATGCGCTGGTCGAGCTGAAAGCGGTGTGCCACTGCGGTCGCAAGGCGACGATGAACCTGCGGGTCGATGCGAGCGGGGCCGCCGTCCGGCAAGGCGCGCAGACCGAAATCGGCGGCAACGACCGCTATGTCGCGCTGTGCCGCCGGCATTTTTCGGAGGCGCTGGCTGGGTGACCGCAATATCCTTCGAGACGAGGCTGCGAGACGCGGCCTCTCCTCTGGATGAGCGGCGTTTGTATATTCCCCTCCACCATCCCCGCTCCCCCTGAGGAGGGACCGAGCTTGTCGAAGGCCCGTCTCGAAGGGTCGAAGGGCGCTTGGTCGGCAGCCCGGCACACCCTATCTACCCCGCCATGACCGAAACCCTGATCCTCGCCGCGATTCTGATCCCCTGCCTGATCGTCGCGATCGTATTCCACGAGGTCGCGCACGGGTGGACCGCGCTGGCGCTCGGCGATCCGACCGCGAAGGAGCAGCGGCGGCTGTCGCTCAATCCGATCCGCCACGTCGATCCGGTCGGCACGGTGATCGTGCCGGGCGCGCTGGCGCTGTTCGGGGGGCCGGTGTTCGGCTGGGCCAAGCCGGTGCCGGTGCGGCAGAACCGGCTCGACAACCCGCGCTACGGGATGATGGCGGTCGCGGCGGCGGGGCCGGCCAGCAACTTGCTGATGGCGCTGATCGCCGCGGTCGCACTCGGGTTCGTCGCCGCCACGCTCACGGCTCCGCCCGGCGCGGTGCTGACCTGGGTCCTGACCGGGCTCAACTACTTCATCGTGATCAACATCTTCCTCGCGCTGTTCAACCTGCTGCCGATCCCGCCGTTCGATGGCTCGCACATCGTCCAGGGGCTGCTGCCGCGGTCGATGGCGGCGCAATACGCCAAGCTGCAACAGGTCGGCATGTTCCTGCTGATCGCGCTGATCGCGATCACCTGGGCCTTCCCCGACAGCGGGATCATCGAGAACGTGGTGCTGCCCCCCGTCGAATGGCTGCGCGACAAGTACATGGCTCTGGCGTTCTGGATCGCGGGTGGCTGACATTCCGCACGGATGGCTCATCCTCGACAAGCCGCGCGGGCTCGGCTCGACGCAGGCGGTGGGAGCGGTCAAGCGCAACCTTCGCGAAGGCGGCTACCCCAAGGCCAAGGTCGGGCACGGCGGGACGCTCGACCCGCTGGCCGAGGGGGTGCTGCCGATCGCGCTGGGCGAGGCGACCAAGCTCGCCGGGCGGATGCTCGACGCGAGCAAGGTGTACGAATTTACCGTCGCGTTCGGCGAGGAGACCGATACGCTCGATGCCGAAGGCGAGGTCGTGGCGCGATCGGATCGCCGGCCTCCGTGGGCGGCGGTGGCGGCGATCCTGCCGCATTTCACCGGCGCGATCGAACAGGCGCCGCCCGCCTTCTCGGCGATCAAGGTCGACGGCAGGCGTGCCTACGATCGCGCGCGGGCGGGCGAGGCGGTGGCGATGAAGCTGCGCGCGGTGACGATCCACTCGCTCGACATGATCGGCGAGAGAGCAGGGCGCACGGTCGGGTCGAGCTTCGCCACCACCGCCGGCCGGCCCGATCCGTTCGATCCGGCCGCGCCGCTGGAACTCAGCGACAGCGTTACGCTCGTCGCCCATGTGTCGAAGGGCACCTATATCCGCAGCCTTGCGCGCGACATCGCGCATGCCCTTGGAACCGTGGGGCACGTTACTTATCTCAGGCGCACCAAGGCCGGCCCGTTCGTGCAAGAACAGGCGATTTCGCTGGACACACTCAACGAAATCGGTAAGGGCGCGGCGCGGCTCGAAGACCATCTTCTGCCGCTCGAGGCGGGGCTGGACGGTATCCCGGCCCACCAACTCGATCCGGAAAGCGTGCAAGCGGCCCGTCAGGGCCGGGTCCTTTCCGGAATGCCCCATCCCGACGGGCTTCTCCTGGCGAAGGCCGGCCATGTGCCGGTAGCGCTGATGGAGGTTACCGCGGGGACGGCCAAGGTCGTCAGGGGCTTCAACATCCCCGATACCGCGGAGTAAGAGAATGTCGGTCACCGCCGAAAAGAAGCAGGAAGTCATCAAGGACAACGCCCGCGACGAGAACGACACGGGCAGCCCCGAAGTCCAGGTCGCGATCCTCACCGAGCGTATCCGCAACCTGACCGAGCACTTCAAGGGCCACCACAAGGACAACCATTCGCGCCGCGGCCTGCTGATGATGGTCAACAAGCGCCGCAGCCTGCTCGCCTACCTCAAGAAGGTGGACGTCGAGCGCTACAACGCGCTGATCCAGAAGCTGGGTCTTCGCAAGTAACAGTTTTGCGAGGGCGGCTTTAACGGGCCGCCCTTTCGCTATCGGCATCCTTCGCAATTCGGCGAACGGGGCCAGGGGCCGCGACAAGGGCCCCGCACCGGACCGGGACGGAATCCCCGGCAGCAAAACCCCGCCGATGCAATAGGGCCGGCGGGTCGAAGGAAAACACATGTTCGACACGAAAACCGTATCGCTGGAGTGGGGCGGGAAGACCCTCACTCTGGAAACCGGGCGCATCGCGCGCCAGGCCGACGGCGCCGTTCTGGCGACCTATGGCGAAACCGTGGTGCTGTGCGCCGTGACCGCCGCCAAGTCGGTCAGCGAGGGGCAGGATTTCTTCCCGCTCACCGTCCACTACCAGGAAAAGTTCTCCGCCGCCGGGCGCATCCCGGGCGGCTTCTTCAAGCGCGAAGGCCGGGCGACCGAAAAGGAAACGCTGACCAGCCGCCTGATCGACCGCCCCGTGCGGCCGCTGTTCCCCGAAGGGTTCTACAACGAGATCAACGTGATCTGCCAGGTCCTGTCGTATGACGGCGAGACCGAGCCCGATATCGTGGCGATGGTCGCCGCCTCGGCCGCGCTGACGATCTCCGGCGTCCCCTTCATGGGCCCGATCGGCGCCGCGCGCGTCGGCTTCAAGGGCGGCGAATACGTCCTCAACCCGAGCCTCGCCAGCGCGCTCGACGACGAGGGCCGTCTCGACCTGGTGGTCGCCGCGACGCAGGACGCGGTGATGATGGTCGAATCCGAAGCCAAGGAACTGACCGAGGACGAGATGCTCGGCGCGGTCATGTTCGCGCACGAGGAATCGAAGAAGGTCATCGGCGCGATCGTCGATCTCGCCGAACAGGCGGCCAAGGATCCGTGGGAAATCGCCTCGCAGGACGATAACTCCACGACCAAGGACGCCATCCGCGCGATGATCGGCGACGACATCGCCAAGGCCTACAAGACGACCGACAAGTCGGCGCGTTCGGACATGCTCAATGCCGCCCGCGACAAGGTCAAGGCGCACTATTCGTCCGACGAGTTCGACGGCCAGCAGATGATGACCGCGCTCAAGCTCACCAAGAAGCTCGAGGCGGAAATCGTTCGCGGCGCGATCCTCAAGGACGGTAAGCGCATCGACGGCCGCAAGGTCGATCAGGTTCGCCCGATCGAGGCGATGGTCGGTCTGCTGCCGCGCACCCACGGCTCGGCGCTGTTCACCCGCGGCGAGACGCAGGCGATCTGCACCGTCACGCTCGGCACCAAGGACGCCGAGCAGATGATCGACGGGCTGGAAGGCCTCTCCTACAACCCGTTCATGCTGCACTATAACTTCCCGCCCTATTCGGTCGGCGAAGTGGGTCGCTTCGGCTTCACCAGCCGCCGCGAGACCGGCCACGGCAAGCTCGCCTGGCGCGCGCTGCACCCGGTTCTGCCCACGCGCGAGGACTTCCCCTATACGATCCGCATTCTCTCCGACATCACCGAGTCCAACGGCTCGAGCTCGATGGCGACGGTCTGCGGCGGGTGTCTTGCGATGATGGACGCCGGCGTTCCGATCGAACGCCCGGTTTCGGGCATCGCGATGGGCCTGATCCTGGAAGGCGACGATTTCGCCGTGCTCAGCG
>CAMPIA010000125.1 GCA_946886175.1 uncultured Altererythrobacter sp. | reverse complement strand
CACGCCGTGGGTGCCGATGTCGATCGAGAGCCGGTCCCAGCGCAGCGCCTCGCCCGCTTCCATCAACAGCATCGGCGTGCCGCGCTCGTGCGCCAGCGCGCGCATCGATCCGGGGCGCAGCGGGCTCTCGACGATGACCGGCGCGCCGAACGCCATCGCCAGCTCGACGAGGTAGGGATCGTCGGCCGCGATGCGGATCTGCGGCAAATTGTAGCGGTGGACCGCGGCGGTGTGGATGTCGATCCCGAGGTCCGCGGGCGCGATCACATGTTCGAGAAAGCACGCCGCGAGCTGGCCCGCGAGCGAACCCTTGGCGCTGCCGGGAAAACTGCGGTTGAGGTCGCGCCGGTCGGGCAGGTAGCGGCTGTGCTGGAGGAAGCCGAACACGTTGACCGCGGGCGCGAAGATCACCGTTCCGCAAAGCGCCTGCGGCTCGATGCAGGCGACGAGCTGCTGGACGATAGCGGTGCCGACGATCTCGTCCCCATGGATCGCCGCGCTGACGAACACTGTCGGCCCGGCCTTCGCGCCGTTGACCACATGGAGCGCGAGCGTCGCGGGGACCCCGGTGGCGAGCTGGCTGACCGGAATGTCGATCGCGCGCGCCTCGCCCGGCCCGATCGTCTCGCCCGCGATCTCGAACGGTTCGGGCGCCGGCGCGGTCACCCGGCCAGGTTCCGCAACAGACGCTCCCAGTGATCGATGTTGTCGTGGAAGGACTCGGCGCGCACCCGCTCGTCGAGACCGTGGACGCCGAGCGGCTCGTTGACGAAGCCCCACAGTGCGCTGGCGCCATAGACCGGGGTCCCGGCCGCGCGGAAGAACAGCCCGTCGGTGGCGCCGTTCGACATCTCGGGCAGCACCGGCGCATCGGGGAAGCGGGTATGCACCGATTGCGTGTAGGCATCGACCACGTCGGCCCTCAGCGGACTGGGGGGCGAGGGCATGCCGCCGGGCACGAGCTCGACCGCGACCTCGGGCCCGGCGATGCGCTCCAGCGTCGCCTCGACCTCGGCGACGGTCTCGGTCGGGAAGATGCGGCAGTTGACGTTCGCGCTGGCGGCCTGGGGCAGCGCGTTGGGGGCGTGACCGCCCGAGATCATCGTCGCGATGCAGCGGGTGCGGGTGCTGCCCGGCGAGACGCTCTCCACCGCGTCGGCGTATTCCATGTTGCCGGGTTCTTCGAGCCAGGCCTGGACCAGCGCGCCGAAGATACCGCCGTCGGTCTTGGCGGAGTGCTCCCAACTCGGCCGGGTGGCCTCGTTCAGGCGCGGGGTGAAGCGGTATTCCTCGAGGTTCTTGAGCGCCTGCGCGAGCTGGTAGATCGCATTGTCGTCGCGCGGGGCGGAGCTGTGGCCGCCGCGGTTGGCAGTGGCGAGCTTGAAGTCGGCATAGACCTTTTCGGCCACCTGGATGCCGAAATAGTCGATCTTGCCGTCGGGAAAGCGGCCGCCCCCGCCGGCGTCGGAGTTGAGCGCGTATTCGGCCTCGGTCAATTCGCGCCATTCGGTCGAGGCGAGGCGCGCGCCGTTCTGGGTGGTCTCCTCGTCACCGGTGAACAGCACGACGATATCGCGCTTCGGCTCGAACCCGGCGGCGTTCAAGCGCTGGAGCGCGGCCACGATGGCGACCATGCCGGCCTTGTTGTCGACCACGCCGCGCCCGAAGTAGAAACCGTCTTCCTCGCGGAAGGTGAAGGGATCGTGCTGCCAGTCCTCGCGCCGCGCCTCGACCACGTCCATATGCGCCATCAGCAGGATCGGCTCCGCGTCCGGGCTGTCGGCGCGCCAGCGGGCGATGAGCGTTTCGGTGTCGTCGTGCTGCTTGATCGCGATATCGCTGACGCCCGCCTTGTTCAGCTCGGCCGATAGCATCGCGGTCATCGCCGGCATCGCCCCGCGCCCCGCGACGGTGGGGATCTCGACCGCGCGTTTGAAGATGTCGCGCTCGGCCGCGTCGCGCGCGTCGGTGTCCTGCGCAGCTGCCGGCGCGGCCAGCAGAGCAAGCGCCAGCGCGAGTGTCGTTCGGATCATTCGTCCCTCCCTGTCCCTGCTCCCTGACTGCACCCGGCCCGGGAGATCGGCAAGGGGCTTTCGCATTGCGCGCCGCAGCCCTACATGCGCGCACCATGGCCCGCCCGAAACCCGCCACCTTCGACAAGCAGAAGACCGTCGCCGAGAACCGGCGCGCGCGGTACGACTATTATATCGAGGACAAGTTCGAGGCCGGGATCGCGCTCCAGGGGACCGAGGTGAAGGCGCTGCGCGCGGGCGAGGCCTCGATCGCCGAGAGCTATGCCGAGGTGCGCGACGGCCAGGCCTGGCTGATCAACGCCAACGTGCCCGAATTCAGCCACGGCAACCGCAACAACCACGAGCCGCGCCGCCCGCGCAAGCTGCTGCTCCATACGCGCGAGATCGAGCGGCTGGTCGGCGCGGTCGAGCGCAAGGGCATGACGCTGGTGCCGCTGTCGGTCTATTTCAACGCCACCGGGCGCGCGAAGGTCGAGCTGGCGCTGGCCAAGGGGAAACAGGCGCACGACAAGCGCCAGTCGGTCAAGGAACGCGACTGGAAGCGCGACAAGGCCCGGCTGATGCGCGAGAACGGCTAGAGTCGAACCTCGTTCAACGGCTGGTCATTCCAGCCTCGCTAGCGATATCGCCCGCAATGACCGCTTTATCAGATTTCGCACCGCCGCTCTTGCCCTTGCCGCGTCCCGCGAGCATTGCGGCGGCGAGATCATGATACGCAAACCGTCCAAGACATTCCTCGCCGATTTCCTGCGCAGGCATATGCCCACGCGCGAGGAAATGGCCGAGAACAAGTACCTCGCCCCGATCGCGCACCGGTTCGTGAGCCCGGAGCTGTGGCGCTTCACTCGCCGCTCGGTGCCGCGCGGGGTGGCGCTCGGCCTGTTCACTGCGTTCATCATCCCGGTCGGGCAGATCTTCCTCGCCGCCTTCCTGGCGCTGCCGGTCCGCGCCAACGTGCCGCTGTCGGCGCTCGCCACCTTCATCACCAATCCCTTCACCGTGCCGTTCTGGCTGTTCATGGCGAACCAGGTCGGCGCCTTCGTGCTCAAGGTCGACGCGGCGACCGTGCAGATGGCGAGCGAGCGATTCGCCGACGGGACCTGGACCTGGGCTGTGGACGCGGTCGAGGTTGCCGGGGTCACCGCGTTCGGATTCATCATTCTCGCCGTGGTTTCGGCGGCGGTCGGCTATCTCCTGTCGAGCTTCGTCTGGCGGCTGGTGGTTGCGCGCAAATGGGGGCGCAGGCTGCGGCGGATGGAAGCGCGGCGCGAGGATCGCCTGCGGGCGCGCGAAAGTTGATGGCGGCCATGGCGGAAGCGAGCGTCGGGCGCGTGCGCCTGATCGCGGGCATCGCCGGGGCGCTCGCGGTGAGCGCCGCGCTGGTGTTTCTCGTCAGCGACGACACCGCGCTCACTCTCGGCTACGCGGTCGGGCTCGGCGCGCTGATGGCCACCGGCTACACGCTGTCGCTGATGCGCGCCGCGCCGCGCGAGGAAGGCTTCGCGCAGCCCGACTGGTCGGTGACGGTCGCGGCGATCGAGCGGTCGGACAGCGCGGTCGCGATCACCGACCGGGCCAACCGGCTGGTCTGCGCGAACGGGCTCTACGGCGACTGGTTCGGCATCGCCCACGCGCCGCCCAACCTGCCGCTCGACCGCGGCTCGCTCGAACGGCTGGTGCGCGCCGCGCGCGACGCCTGGCGCGACGGCAAGGGCCAAGTGGAAGCCCTCGAGCACGAGGACGGCGCGAAGTCGTGGCGCGCCGAGGCCGAGCGCGCCGGGCGGGGCGACGATTACCTCGTCTGGCGCTTCACCGCGCTCACGCTCGAAGACCCGGTCGCGCGGCTCGGCGAATGGATCACCGGCCCGCTCGGGGCTTTCCTCAGCCAGGCCGGAATCGAGGCGGCGGTCGTCGGAACCGATGGCACGATCCGCGCGGTCGGCACCGGGTTCGCCCAGCGCGCGACCGGCGATCCGGGGGCGACGCTGGCCGGGCAGGAGTTCGCCAGTCAGTTGCGCTCCGACGATCGCGAGCGGATCTATTTCGCGCGCGAGGGGCGGCGCGGCACCCCGCAGATGCTGGTTCAGGTGCCGCTCGGCGACCCCGAGGCGGCCCGGCCCGCGCGAGCCGACGAGGCGCCCTCGCTGATGCTGCTGCTCGACAGCGGAGTCGGGATCGGCGGCGGCTGGGAAGGCGGGGGCAGCGGCACCGCCACGCCGCAGCTCGAATCGCTGCTCGGTGCTCTGCCGCTCGGCCTGGCGATGACCGATCGCGACGGCCGCTTCCTGTTCGCCAACGACGCGTTCCTGCGCGCCACCGCGATGGAGCGCAGGGGGCTGCCGCCGTTTCCTTCGGACCTCGTGGTCAAGGAAGACAAGAGCGCGCTGATCGATGCGGTGCGCCGCTTCGCCAAAGGGCCCGCATCGAGCGGCGACATGGCGGTGCGGTTGCGCCACCAGGCCGACGATCCGGTCTCGCTCGGCCTTGCCGGAGTGCGCGGGCTGGGTGAGCCGGCGGTGCTGCTGACGCTCGCCGATTCGACCGAGGAGACGCGGCTGAAGCGCCAGGTCGCGCAGGCGACCAAGATGCAGGCGGTCGGCCAGCTCGCGGGCGGGGTGGCGCACGATTTCAACAACGTGCTCACCGCGATCATCGGCTACTGCGACCTCATGCTGCTGCGCCATACGCCGGGCGACAGCGACTACGACGACATCCAGCAGATCCGCGCCAATTCGAACCGCGCGGCGAGCCTCACGCGCCAGTTGCTCGCGTTCAGCCGCCAGCAGACGCTGCGCCCCGAAGTGCTCCAGTTGCCCGACGTGGTCAGCGAGGTGAGCC
>CAMPIA010000124.1 GCA_946886175.1 uncultured Altererythrobacter sp. | reverse complement strand
CGATCTCGACCTTCTCGTCCTCGGTGTAGCCTTCGAGGCGGATGATCTCCATCCGGTCGAGCAGCGGCTGCGGCAGGTTCAGGCTGTTCGCGGTGGTCACGAACATCACGTCGGAAAGATCGATGTCGAGCTCCAGATAATGGTCCTGGAACTTGTTGTTCTGTTCGGGATCGAGCACCTCGAGCAGGGCCGAGGCCGGATCGCCGCGGAAATCCTGGCCGAGCTTGTCGATCTCGTCGAGCAGGAACAGCGGATTGCTCGCCCCCGCCTTCTTGAGGTTGGTGACGATCTTGCCCGGCAGCGAGCCGATATAGGTGCGGCGGTGGCCGCGGATCTCGGCCTCGTCGCGCACGCCGCCGAGCGACTGGCGGACGAACTCGCGGCCGGTCGCCCGCGCGATCGACTTGCCGAGCGAGGTCTTGCCCACGCCGGGCGGGCCGACGAGACACAGGATCGGACCCTTCAACTTGTTGGTGCGCGCCTGGACCGCGAGGTATTCGACGATCCGGTCCTTGACCTTCTCGAGCGCGTAGTGATCCTCGTCGAGGACCGCCTGCGCCTCGCCGAGGTCCTTCTTCAGCTTCGACTTCTTGCCCCACGGCAGGCCCAGCAGCACGTCGAGGTAGTTGCGGATGACGGTCGCCTCGGCGCTCATCGGCTGCATCGACTTCAGCTTCTTCAGCTCGCTCTCGGCCTTGGCCTTGGCTTCCTTCGACAGCTTGAGCTTGTCGATCTTCTTCTGCAGCGCGGCCAGCTCGTCGCCGTCCTCGCCCTCGCCGCCGAGCTCGCTCTGGATCGCCTTCATCTGCTCGTTGAGGTAGTATTCGCGCTGGGTCTTCTCCATCTGGCGCTTCACGCGGCCGCGTATCTTGCGCTCGACCTGGAGGACCGAAAGTTCGCCCTCCATGAACGACATGACCATCTCGAGCCGCTTGAGCGGATCGCGCTCGGTCAGCAGCGCCTGCTTGTCCGAGACCTTGGCCGCGATCGCGGCGGCGATCGTATCGGCGAGCTGGCCGGCGTCGTCGATTTCATCGAGCTCGTCGCCCGCGCCTTCACCCAGCTTCTTGTTGAGCTTGGCGTATTCGCCGAACTGCTCGACCACCTGGCGCATCATCGCGACGACTTCGCTGCCCGAGGCGGTCTGGGGCTCGACCGGCGAGACTTCGGCGACGACGAAGCCGCCGTTGGGCTTCATGTCCTCGATCCGCCCGCGCGCAGAGCCTTCGACCAGCACGCGCACCGTGCCGTCGGGCAGCTTGAGCAACTGAAGCACCTGCGCGACGGTGCCGATGTCGTAGAGGTCGTCCATCCCCGGATCGTCGCAGCCCGGATCGAGCTGCGACAGCAGGAAGATGTCCTTGGTGCCCTCCTCCTTGCTGCCGGCCATCGCCTCTTCGAGCGCGGCGACCGATTTGTCGCGGCCCACGAAGAGCGGCACGACCATGCCGGGGAACACGACGATGTCGCGCAAGGGAAGGAGAGGGTAGTGCTGGTTCATGCTGTCGGTCCGTCCGTCGAGCGCGGCGAAAGGCGCGCTTTGGCTTGGCGCCGGATATGGGAACCCGCCCCGCAAGCCGCAACGCCCGGGTGCCGCGAACCTGTGGATGCCGGGGGCGAGCGATGAGACATGGACCACATGTTACACTGTCCTGAGCACGAAAAATCCGGAGTGCGCGGGGCGCCTGTCGATAAAACGCATGCGCGCCGGTTTGGGTGGCGCGGGAGGCGGCGGAGCGCTTCGAAGAGGGCGCGTCCGTGGTGCTGCATGGACGAATGCTGGCAAATTTGGACGGTGTAGGAAAATGGTTTTGCGGGAGGCCCGCGCGGTCCAGGCCGTCCAACTTTAACCGCCTGCACCCTCGCCGTCACCCCGGGCCTGACCCGGGGTCCCGCTTTTTCGAGCGTGGCGCCTGAAGGCAGCGGGACCCCGGATCAAGTCCGGGGTGACGGTGGATGGGGGAGGCGACGCGGGGCTTGACCCGACGCTCGGCTACCTTTCACTTGTCACGATGGATCGCGAGCGCCTTGGCGGATGGGTTTACATCATGGCGGACCGGTATCGCGGGACGATGTATGTCGGGGTGACGGCGTCGCTCGCCGAGCGGATCGCGCAGCATCGCGCCGGGACGGGTTCGGATTTCTGCGCGCGATATGGCCTGCATCGGCTCGTCTGGGCCGAGCGTGGCGACACGATCGACGACTGCATCGCGCACGAGAAGCGGTTGAAGCGGTGGCGGCGCGAGTGGAAGTTCGCGCTGATCGAAGAGGGCAATCCCGATTGGGAGGACCTGTTCGAGGTCCTGGTTTAGGCAACCCCGTCCCAAACTCCCCCCGTCACCCCGGGCTCGACCCGGGGTCCCGCTTTTCAGGTGCGGCGCAAGAAGGTAGCGGGACCCCGGATCAAGTCCGGGGTGACGATGGGTGGAGAGGTGAAATCGGATGGGCCTAGCGTGGCGCCAGCACCCTACTCCCGAAACCCCGGGTCGACCCGGTCGAGCTTGCGCAGCAGTGCGGGCCAGGCGAGCGCGTTGGCGACCATGCCGATGCCCGCGGGCGGGGTTTGCGCCTTGACCTTTTCCGGCGTGCCCTGCGGCGGATTGTGCAGCCCGTCGCGGCCGGCGGCGAGCATCTTCACCTGCGCATCGCAGGCGCGCTCGACGAAATAGAGCCGCAGGAAGCATTCGCCCACGCTCTTGCCGATCGCCAGCGTGCCGTGGTTGCGCAGGATCATGACGTGCCGGTCGCCCATGTCCTCGACCAGCCGCTCGCGCTCCTCGAGGTCGGTCGCGATGCCCTCGTACTCGTGATAGGCGATGTCGTGGCGCGCGATCATCCCGGTCTGGGTGTGCTCCATCAGCCCCTCCGCCATCGCGCTCACCGCCTGCCCCGCCGGGGTGTGGAGGTGCATCACCGCATGCGCATCCTCGCAGTTCATGTGCAGCGCCGAATGGATCGTGAAGCCCGCCGGGTTTACCGGGTGCGAGGTGGGGATCACCGGCTGCCCCTCGACGTCGATCTTGACGAGGCTGGAGGCGGTGATTTCCTCGAACATCATGTCGTAGGGATTGATGAGGAAGTGATGCTCGGGCCCCGGAACGCGCGCGGAAAGATGGGTGAAGATCAGGTCGTCCCAGCCGTAGAGCGCCACGAGGCGATAGGCCGCCGCGAGATCGACCCGGACCGCCCACTCCTCGTCCGAGACCTGCGCGCGGATATCGGCGTCCGAACCGCTCGCGTTGTCGTTCATCACCGTAGCCATCGCTGCCTCTCGATTGGTTGCTTTATGCGACCGATAGCATGGAAGAGGACGAGGCGGCACCGGAATTATCTGATCGCTGCCGCGCGCCCTTCGACCAATCTCGTAACCCTGAACTTGTTTCAGGGTCCATTTCGCCGCCTGAACCGATGGTCCAAGGAGGTACGATGGATGCTGAAACAAGTTCAGCATGACGGATGAGGGAGTTGCGACGCGCGCCGGTTACATCCCCGGCAGGTTGAACCCCGGCGGTAGCCCCAGCCCGCCCTGCATCTTCTTCATTTCCTCGTTCGAGACGCGGTCGGCCTTGTCGCGGGCGTCGTTGAAGGCGGCGGTGACGAGGTCTTCGACCATCTGCTTCTCCTCCGGCTTCATCAGGCTCTCGTCGATCTCGACGCCGAGGATGCGGCCCTTGGCGCTGGCGCGGACCTTGACCATGCCGCCGCCGGCAGCGCCCTCGACCTCGATTCCGTCGAGCTTGGCCTGCATTTCGCCCATCTGGCTCTGGATCTGCTCGGCGGCCTTCTGCGCGGCCTGGATCATTTCTTCCATCGATTGCATCGGTTGCGTCCTCGTTGTCGTTATGGGTCAGCGGCCCCAGGCTTGCCGGCCGGCGGGCTGCACCTCGGCGTCCTCGACCAGTTCCGCCTCGGGGAATGTCGCGAAGGCCGCCTCGACCAGCGGGTGTGCGCGCATCTTCGCCTGCGCCTCGGCCTTGGCCGCTTCTTCGCGCTCGCGCAGGCTCGGCTCGCCCCCGGTATCGCGCTGTTCGACCTCCCAGCGCTCGCCGGTGAGCTTGTGGAGCGCATCGCGCAGGTCGGGGGCGGGATCGCCAGCGAAGCCTTCGGCCAGAGCATAGACCAGCTTGCCCGGCGCGAGCTCGATCGGCCGCAGCCAGTCGCGCATCGTCTGCGCCACGCGCAGCGCGCCCGCATGATCGATCCGATCGACCAGCGCCTGCCAGTCGAGCGAGGCGGCGGGTGCCGCGCCGTTCGCGCCCTGCGCCGCAGGAACCGGCGCGGTGGTGGCGTTCGCGGCCATATGTTCGAGCTTCTTCGCCAGCTTGCCCGGATCGGGCAGGTCGGCGGCGTGGAGCACGCGCAGCAGCGCCATCTGCGCCGCGACCAGCGGGTCGGGCGCCTGGCGCACTTCCTCGTGCCCCTTGAGCAGCAGTTGCCACAGGCGGTGGAGCTGGGGCGCGCTGAGCCGCGTCGCCCAGTCGCCCAGCGCCGCGCGCTCCTCGGCGCTGGGCGCTTCGGGCTCGGCCTGGCCGATCTGCGCGACGGTGATCCGGTGGACGAGGTCCATCAGCGAGCGCATCAGCGCGAGCGGCTCGACCCCGAGCGCGTATTGATCCGCGACGCCGGCGAGCAGGCCCTTGGCGTCGCCCTCGAGCACCGTGCCGAGCAACCGCCGCTGCGCGCCCTTGTCGGCGAGGCCGAGCATGTCGCGCACGCGCTCCGCGGTGACCTTGCCCTCCCCGTCGCCGAGGTCGGCGTGGGCGATCGCCTGGTCGAGGATCGAAAGCCCGTCGCGCACCGAGCCCTCGGCGGCGGCGGCGACCATGTGCAGCGCCTCGGGCTCGGCCGCGACGCCCTCCTGCTCGCAGACGCGGGCGAAGTG
>CAMPIA010000123.1 GCA_946886175.1 uncultured Altererythrobacter sp. | reverse complement strand
TGATCTACGAGCTCGGCGACCTGCTCGTCGAAAGCGCGCGCTTCGATCTCGAGCCCGAACTGTGCCTGGCCGACGTCGACACCCGCCGCATTGTGAACGACCGGATGCGGATGCAGACCTTCAACGACGCGGCCGAGGCGGCGGGGCGGCCCGAGGACCTGTTCCGCCGCGTGCGCTTCGACCACGCGCGCGAGACCGGCGACAGCGGGCTGCTCCGCCCGATCCGCCGCTTCCCCTTCGTGCCCAACCGCGCGCACAAGCTGGACGAGGATTGCTACGAGGCGTTCAACATCCAGGTCGATGCGCTGCTGCGCCGCTTCCAGGCGACCAGCGGCAAGCACATGGTGCTCGGCGTGTCGGGCGGGCTCGACAGCACCCATGCGCTGCTCGTCGCGGCCAAGGTCTGCGACAAGCTGGGCCTGCCGCGCACCACGATCCGCGGCTACACCATGCCCGGCTTCGGCACCTCCGAAGGCACCAAATCGAACGCGTGGAAGCTGATGCAGGCGATGGGCATTTATGCCGAGGAAATCGACATCAAGCCCGCGGCGCAGCGCATGCTCGAGGATATCGGCCACCCCTTTGCAGGCGGCGAGCCGGTTTACGACACCACGTTCGAAAACGTGCAGGCGGGGCTGCGGACCGACTACCTGTTCCGCCTCGCGGGCCAGCATTCGGGCTTCGTGATCGGCACCGGCGATCTCAGCGAGCTGGCGCTCGGCTGGTGCACTTACGGCGTGGGCGACCAGATGAGCCATTACGGCGTCAACAGCGGCGTGCCCAAGACACTGATCCAGTACCTGATCCGCTGGACCACCCGCACCGACCAGTTCGATCCCGACACCGACGCCGTGCTCGAGGCGATCGTCGCCACCGAGATCAGCCCCGAGCTCGTTCCCGCGGGCGAGGACGGCGAAATCCAGAGCACCGAAAGCGCGATCGGGCCCTACGAGCTCAACGATTTCTTCCTCCACCACACGATCCGCTGGGGCCACAACCCGAGCCATATCGCCTTCCTCGCCTGGCATGCCTGGCGCGACGCCAGGACCGGCCTGTGGCCTGCCGAATTTCCCGAAGACGCGAAGAACCAGTACGATCTCGCCACCATCGCCAAGTGGCTCGAGAACTTCCTCAAGCGGTTCTTCGAATTCAGCCAGTTCAAGCGCAGCGCGTTGCCCAACGGGCCCAAGGTCAGCGCGGGCGGCGCGCTGAGCCCCCGCGGCGACTGGCGCGCACCGTCGGACGCGGTGGCCGACGTGTGGATAGAGGAGCTGCGGCGGGCGCTACCACCGCTCGCGCGCTGATCGATGCCGGCCGGCGCCGTGGCCGTGCTCGTGCTGTGCAACGTCGTCTGGGCGCTCAACGTCGTCGTCAGCAAGCTCGCGGTCGACGACCTCGGGATGCCGCCGCTCGCCTATGCCTTCGCGCGTTCGCTGCTGGTCATGCTGGTGCTGCTGCCGGTCCTGCGCCCGATACCGAAGGGGCTGGGCAAGATCATGCTGGTCGGCCTCGCGATCAGCGGCGGCTCCTTCGCGCTGCTGTTCATGGGGCTGGAGACCGCAAGTCCCGCGGCCACCGGCGTCGTCAGCCTCTCGGGCGCGCCGCTCACCGTGCTGTTCGCGATCCTGTTTCTGGGCGAGCGGGTCCGCTGGCGCCGCGGGCTCGGCATCGCGCTGACGTTCGCGGGCGTGCTGGTGTCGGTCATGGGCGAGCGGGCGCTGGAGATGGGCACCGGGCTGCTGCTGGTGTTCGCCTCGGCGGTGATCGGCGCGCTCGGTTCGGTGTTCGTCAAGCGGCTCGAGGTGTCCTCGCTCCGCCTCCAGGCCTGGGCTGCGGTATCTTCCAGCGTGGTGCTGCTGCCGCTGACGCTAGCCATGGAGAGTGGCCAGACGAACGCCATTCTCGAAGCCCCGCTCGCGATCGCCGGATGCCTGATCTTCGCCGCACTGATCGTCTCGGTCGGCGCGCACACCGCCTACTTCCGCATGCTCAAGGAATACGACACGAACCTCGTCGTGCCGCTTACGCTGCTCACCCCGCTGTTCACCATCGCGCTCGGCGCCTGGCTCACCGGCGATCCGGTCGGGCCGCGGCTGCTGATCGGCGGGGGAATCGCGATCGCGGGCGTGGCGATCATCCTCGTGCGGCCGAGCGAAACCTTCACCAAGCGCTTCCTCGTGCGCAGCAGACTGTGAGGCGCGCGGCACAAACATCCGGCAATTCCGTTTCATCGGGAAACCTGCGATAAGGAAACCCATGCCGCGCATCGCCCGAATCGCCACCGCGGTCCCCGACCTCGATTTCGAACAGGACTATCGCCGCTGGGCCTTGCGCCAGCTCGAGGGGCGGCGCGAGGCGCGCCTGTACGAGCGAATGGCCGAGCGCTCGGGGATAGAACATCGCTGGTCGGTGCTCTCGCAGGAAGATGCCCGGCTCGAACTAGGCGCGGGCCTCTACGGCGGCGACGACCCGCCCGGCACCGCGCAGCGCATGGCGATCTATGCCGAGGCCGCGCCCGCGCTCGCGATGAAGGCGGTCGAGGGGCTCGGCGAGCTGGGGCGGATCAGCCACCTCGTCGTCGCGAGCTGCACCGGCTTCGTCGCACCGGGGATCGACCAGATCATCGCCCGCCGCCTCGGCCTGGCGGACCATGTCGAGCGTGTGCTGGTGGGCTTCATGGGCTGCTACGCCGCGGTCACCGCCCTCAGAACCGCGCGCCACATCGTCCGCTCCGAACCCGCGGCGCGCGTGCTGGTGATCACGGTCGAGCTGTCGACACTGCACCACCAGGACGAGATGGACATCGAGCCGCTGCTGATGGGCGCGCAGTTCGGCGATGGCGCCGCCGCCGCGCTGGTCGTGGGCGAGGGCGCGGGGCTCGCGCTCGGCGAGGGCATTTCGGCCACGCTCGAGGACAGCGAGGAGCTCATCACCTGGCGCATCGGCGACACCGGCTTCCACATGCGACTCTCGGGCGAAGTGCCCGGCCGCATTGCCGAGGCGCTGGCGGATGAAACGGTGCGCGCGCGGATCACCGGCGGCGAACCGTCCGAGGCTTTCGACGGCTGGGCGGTACACGCTGGCGGACGCTCGATCCTCGACGCGGTGGAGAAGGGGCTGGGGCTCGACCTCCACGCGCTCGACGCCTCGCGCGAAGTGCTGCGCATGTGCGGCAACATGTCGTCCTCGACGCTGATGTTCGTGCTGGCGCGGCTGATCCGCGAGCGGCCGACGAACGGCGTCGCGCTCGCGTTCGGGCCGGGGCTGGCGATGGAGGGCTTCCGCTTCGGCCACGTGGACGCTTGACGCAAGATGCTCGCTGAGCGCGCCCTTGCCGAGGAACTGATGGACGACCCGTCGCTCGACGCGGCGACTTACACCCAGGTGCTGCACGATCTCGCGCAGGTGAACACGGTCACGATGGCGCGGCGGCCCACGCTTGCATTCCTCGAGCGCGCGGTCGCTTCGCGCGGATCGTTCAGGCTGCTCGACGTGGGTTTCGGCGATGGCGACATGCTGCGCGCGATCGCGCGATGGGCGGCGCAGCGCGGGGTCGAGGCCGAGCTGGTCGGGATCGACCTCAATCCGCGCAGCCAGGCCGCCGCGCGCGCGGCGACGCCCGCCGATCTCACGATAGACTACCGAACCGGCGACTATGCCGACCTCGCGGGCGAGGGCTGGGACTGCGTGATCTCGAGCCTGGTCGCGCACCATATGACGCGAGGGCAATTGGTCGCCTTCCTGCGCTTCATGGAGGCCGAGGCGCGCGCAGGTTGGCTGGTCAACGATCTGCACCGCCACGGCTTCGCCCATATCGGCTGGCCGCTGCTCGCGCGGGCGATGCGCTGGCATCCGATCGTGCGCCACGACGGCCGCCTGTCGATCGCCCGCTCGTATCGGCCGCACGAATGGCCGCCCCTGCTCGCCGAGGCGGAAGTATCGCACGCGCGGGTCTATCGCACCTTCCCGTTCCGCCTCTGCGTCGAGAAGCTGCGCTGAGCGCGCCGATCGTCCTCGGCGCGGGGCCGGCGGGAAGCGCGGCCGCGATCCTCCTCGCGCGGGGCGGCGCCGCGCCCACGCTGATCGACCGCGACGCCGAGGTGGGCGACGCGCTGTGCGGCGGGTTCATGAGCTGGCGCACCGTCGCCGCCTTGCGCGGTCTCGGTCTCGACGTCGAAGCGCTCGGCGCGCACCGGGTCGAGCGGCTGGCGCTGTTCGCAGGCGGGGTTCGCGCCGAGGCCGAGCTGCCCGAGCCCGCCTGGGGCCTCTCGCGCCATGCGCTCGATTCGGCCCTGCGGGAGCGCGCGGTCGCTGCCGGAGCGCGGCTTGCGATCGACCGCGCGCGCCACGTTGCACCCGGCGCAATCGAGGGCGAGCGGCACGAGTGGCGATCCGGCGCGATCTTTCTCGCTACCGGCAAGCACGACGTGCGGGGCGAGAGCCGTCCGCGCGCCGCCGGCGATCCGGCGCTCGGCCTGCGTATCCGTATCCCCGCGCGGCCCGCGCTTTCGGAGATGCTCGCGCATCGGATCGAGCTGCATTTCTTCGATGGCGGCTATGCGGGGGTGGTGCTGCAAGAGGATGGCGGCGCCAACGTCTGCCTCGCGCTGCGCAAGTCGTTGCTCGCCGCGGCGGGAGGCGACCCGCGCGCGTTGCTCGACCGGCTGGCTGAGCGCCACGCAGCGTTCGGCGAACGCATGGCGCATGCCGCGCCCGGTCTCCCGATCGATACCGTGGGCGCGGTCCCCTACGGATGGATCGCGCGCGACACCGCGCCGGGCCTCTACCGCCTCGGCGACCAGGCGGCGGTGATCCCCTCGCTCGCGGGGGAGGGCATGGGTATCGCGCTCGCCAGCGCCCGCGCTGCGGCGGAGGCGTTCCTCG
>CAMPIA010000122.1 GCA_946886175.1 uncultured Altererythrobacter sp. | reverse complement strand
GCGTCTTGGCGCCGAGCCCGCGCTTGGGCTGGTTGTAGATGCGCTCGAACGCGAGATCGTCCTGCGGTTGCGCGATCACCCGCAGATAGGCGAGCGCATCGCGGATTTCGGCGCGCTCGTAGAAGCGGAAGCCCCCGACGATGCGGTAGGAGAGCCCGATCTGGATAAAGCGGTCCTCGAACTCGCGCGTCTGGTATTGCGCGCGCACGAGGATCGCGATCTGTTCCAGCGGCGCGCCTTCACGCTCCAGCCGCTCGATCTCCTCACCCACGCGGCGCGCTTCCTCGGGCGCGTCCCACACGCCGATCACGCGGACCTTGTCGCCCCCGTTCGCTTCGGTCCACAGGGTCTTGCCGAGCCGCTGGCTGTTGGCGTTTATGAGGCCCGAGGCGGCGGCGAGGATATGCGGGGTGGAGCGATAGTTCTGCTCCAGCTTGATCACCGCCGCGCCGGGGAAATCCTTCTCGAACTTGAGGATATTGGCCACTTCCGCGCCGCGCCAGGAATAGATCGACTGGTCGTCGTCGCCCACCACGCAGATGTTCTTGCGCTCCTGCGCCAGCAGGCGGAGCCAGAGATACTGGACCTGATTGGTGTCCTGATATTCGTCGACGAGGATATATTTGAACCGCTGCTGGTACTGCGCGAGCACCTCGCGGTTGCGGCGGAAAATGTTCAGAATGTGCAGCAGCAGATCGCCAAAGTCGCAGGCGTTCAGCGCCTTCAGCCGGTCTTGATACAGGCGGTAGAACTGCTGCCCTCGGCCGTTGGCGTATGCCTCGTTCTCGACCGCGTCCAAATCCTGGGGATTGAGCCCGCGGTTCTTCCACCGGTCGATCAGCCCGGCGAGCTGGCGCGCGGGCCAGCGCTTCTCGTCGAGGTCGTTCTGCTGGATGAGCTGCTTCAGCAGCCGCAGCTGGTCGTCGGTGTCGATGATGGTGTAGTTCGATTGCAGCCCGACCAGCTCGGCGTGGCGGCGCAGCATCTTTGCGCCGATCGAGTGGAACGTGCCGAGCCATGGCATCCCCTCGACCGCGGGGCCGATGTGCTGACCCACGCGCTCGCGCATCTCGCGCGCGGCCTTGTTGGTGAAGGTGACGCAGAGGATCTCGCTCGGCCAGGCGCGCCGCGTTGCGACCAGATGTGCCAGGCGTGCGGTGAGCGCCGCTGTCTTGCCCGTACCCGCTCCGGCGAGCATCAGCACCGGCCCCTCGGTGGTCAGCACTGCATCGCGCTGCGGAGCGTTAAGCCGCGCTGCGTAAACGGGAATTTCACCCGATGGGGAGGGCGCAGGGGCGGAATCGGGCAGGGGCATGGCTGCGCGAACAGTTAGGGAACGCAGGGCAGGCGCGCAAGGGCGCGGCGGAACCGACCACCGAGTCCGGCGTAGAAGGCACCGATACCAACGAATGTGTGGAGAAAGCTCCGATGCGTACCATGATGCTTGCTGGCGCCGCCGTGCTGGCGCTCGCCGTACCGGCTGTTGCCCAGGACGCGGGTGCAGCCGCAGAAACCGAAGCCGCCGCCACCGCACAAGCCGCCGAGCCTATGGCTCAGGCCGACTTCACCATGAGCGCAACGCAGCAAACCTCTTACGACGGCTGGCCCGCAGATCGCAAAGCCTCTTACGACGGCTGGCCCGGCGGCGTTCAGGAGTATTACTGGACGCTGACGCCGACCCAGCAGACCGGCTGGTGGGCGCTGACCGACGCGCAGCGCGTGCAGGTGTTTCAGATGACACCGGCGCAGCGGACGAGCGCCTGGGCGCAGATCTCGGCCCAGGTGAGCGGCGCGACGCCGCCGGCGGCCGCCGCCTCGACCGGCGCGGCTGCGTCCGCCTCGACCGGCATGGGTGCGGCTTCGGCGACCACCTCGGGCAATATGCGTTTCGTTGCCAGCGAAATGGTGCAGAGCGCGCCTCCGCCCAAGGCCGACTATCCGATCTGCGAGGACGGCGTGACCGACGGTTGCATCAACCCGCGCGCGGCGGGCAAGAACTATGGCAACGTCCCGCTCGACTACTGGCCGGGCCGTCCGGCGAGCGAAATCGACGAGCCTTTGCCCGCGAAGAAGCCGGCCGCCAGCACCGAGCCGGCCGACACCGACGAACCCGAAAGCTAACGGGCTTTTTCGGAGCGCCTCTCCCGCCGGATGAGCGCGCAGGCCGGAAAGGGGGCGGGGCTGCCATGGCAGCCCCGCCTTTTTGCTGTCCGGGCTCAACGCTCGAAATCAACCTCCTGAAAAACAGCAAGAAAAGCGGAAACGCAACTTGCCCCGATTCCGCCACATTTGCCGATGAAGCGTTCCGCCCGAGCGATCGCGACGGGCCGGATGTCTTGCCCGGACGCGTCGCCGTACCCACAGATATAGGCAATCCTGACAGGGGGACTGCTGTCGGGAATTGGTTTGCGTTCGTTGCATGGGAATGTTTGCAAAGGAGATTTCCCAATGCGTATTGTTACGATGCTCCCCGCCGCGGCCGCCGCCGCTCTGTTCGCTTCACCGGCGCTGGCTCAGGACGCGACCGCGCCCGCGCCGCCGGCCGACGCCGCACCCGCGGCCGATGCGACCGCCTCAACCACGCTGACTGCGGACCAGCAGGCCAGCTATGACGCCTGGCCGCCCGCGCAGCAGGCGAGCTACGACGCCTGGCCGGCCGACACCCAGACGTATTTCTGGACCCTGACGCCCGAACGCCAGGGGCTGTTCTGGCGCATTTCGGACACCAACAAGGTGACGCTTGCGGGTCTGCCCGGCGCGCAGCAGGAACAGGCCTGGGCGCAGATCGAGACTCAGGCGGCCGCGATGGCGACCGGCGGGGCCACGGCGGCTCCGACCGCTCCTCCTCCGGCCGGTCCGACGGCGAATCCGACCACCGAGCCGATGCCCGAGGATCCGACCGCGACCGACGAGGAACCGACCGAAGAGCCGATGTAATGGGGCGTTCGGATCTCTAATCCAGCGCGGCAAGGCGGAGCAAAGTCAGCTTCGCCTTGCCGACGCGTCTCTCGGTCTCGACCGAAAGCCCTTTGACCGCGACCGTTTCGTCCGCGCCGGTTTCGAGCGCGATCCAGGTCGCATCCCCGATCCAGCCCAGCCGCAGCAGCCGATCGAGCGCGACCGCGCCCGCGCCGCTGCCGTAAGGCGGATCGAGCAGGATCAGGTCCTTCGCCTGCGTCACCGGCCCCAGCGAAAGCACCGACCCGGCCCGCACCTCGCCCCGCGCACGCGCGCCAAGCGCAGCGATATTCGCGCGGATCGCCTTGAGCGCCCCCTCGTCCTGCTCGACGAACAGGCAATGCGCCGCGCCGCGCGAAAGCGCTTCGAGCCCGAGCGCGCCCGAGCCGGCGAACAGGTCGGCCACCGCCAGTTCCTCGAAGCTGCCGAGGCGGCTGGCGAGCATCGAGAACAGCGTTTCGCGCGTGCGGTCGCCGGTCGGCCGGGTCGCCTCGCCCTTGGGCGCGACCAGCTTGCGCCCGCGCCATTCGCCCGCCACGATTCTCATCATCTGTCCCGTTTTGCGGACGATTTCAGGCTGGAGCGGAAGCGTTCGAGATCGTGCTTCTTGATTTCGACTGCGCCGCCGCGGGGCAGTTCGTCGAGCGCGAACGGGCCGTAACCGATGCGGATCAGGCGGCTCACCTGAAGCCCGAGATGTTCGAGCACCCGGCGGATCTCGCGGTTCTTGCCTTCGGTGATGGTCAGCTCGATCCACTGGTTGCGGCCGGTGCGGCGCTCCATGTTGGCGTCGATCCGGCCGTAGCGCATCCCGTCGATCGTCAGCCCGTCCATCAGCCCTTCGAGCTGGCCTTGCGTCACGTCGCCGAAGGTGCGCGCGCGGTAGGTGCGCGGGATATCGCTGGAGGGCAGCTCCATCTGCCGTTTGAGCTCGCCGTCGTTGGTCAGCAGCAGCAGCCCCTCGGTGTTGAGGTCGAGCCGGCCGATCGGCATCACGCGCCCGGCGTCCTGCGGCAGCGCGTTGCGCAGCGCGGTGTAGATCGTCGGGCGGCCAGCCGGATCGCGCTCGGCGGTGATCAGCCCGGTCGGCTTGTGAAACGCGAACAGCCGCGTGCGATCGGCCTTGGCGACCGGCTTGCCGTCGACCGTCACCCCGCGCAAGTGGGGGATGATCGTGGCCGGGGTATCGAGCACCTTGCCGTCGATCGCCACGCGCCCGTCGGCGATCATCCGCTCGACCTCGCGCCGGCTGGCGACGCCCGCGCGCGCGAGCAGTTTGGCGATACGTTCGCCTTCGGGTCTGGGTGCGTCGGCCATGGGGCCGCCTCTACACATCGGATCGCATAAGCGGAAGCCGGTCCTTCGAGACGAGGTTCGGACATTCGTCCTCACCTCTCCTCAGGATGAGCGGTTGTGATATAGAACCGCTCATCCTGAGGAGGTGAAGCCGCAGGCTGAACCGTCTCGAAGGATCAGTTGGCGGCGCGCAACGCCTCTTCCACCGTCTCGTGGAAGCGGTGGATGCCGCCTTCGAGCGTGCCGAGCGTGAGCGAGGGGACCGCTCCGGTGGAAAGCCCCTGCTGGCCGAGTTCGGCGGCGCGGAAATCCTCGTTCGCGAACACGCCGCCGTCGAGCAGCGCCCAGCTGCGTTTCCAGTGCGCGCGCGCCTTGTCGCCCGCAGCTCCCGGCGCGGGGTGTTCGGGAATGAGCATGAAATCCTCGACCAGCGTGCGGTCGTGCGCCTGCGGCATCATCGTCATGACGTTGACGTAGTCGGGGCTGGGGATGATCAGCGCACCCGGGAGCATCTGGTAGGCGAAGGTCACCACGCGGCGCAGCGCGGCCATGTCGGTGAGGTCGACGTTCTCCATTTCCTCCAGCCGGCCGACGGCGGAGCGCGCGTGCGGGCCGATCATGTCGCCCGAGGTCACCCCGTCCTTGAAGAACG
>CAMPIA010000121.1 GCA_946886175.1 uncultured Altererythrobacter sp. | reverse complement strand
GTCGGGCTCGGCGACGACCATGAAGTTCCAGCGGCTGGTGTCGCGCCCGTCCTCGTCCACCGGGGCGAGCCCTGCGGCCTCGTCGAGCACCGGGTAGTAGCCCCCGTCGTCGTAATAGCCGACGAGGATGCCGCCATTGCTCGCGGTGACGAGCGGGATCATCGTCGCGTCCTCGATCGTCTGCACCTGGCTGCGGTCGGGCAGGGCGCCGCGCCGGCTTCCCCATTCCCAGTCGGCGCCGCGCCCGGCATCGAGCGCGCCGAGCGCGAGTTCGGTGACATACTGGCCTTCGAAATCACCGATCCAGTTCGGCATGCCCGCGCCGCCGAGAATGACCCAGCCCTCCTCCGCGTCCACCGGGACCGTCCCGGGGATCTCCATCGCGTACCACTTGGGCAGGACCAGGATCGTCGGGCCGAGGTAGCGGCGCAGTTCGATCAGCTCGGCGATGTCCTCGCCATCGGCGTAGGCGGGCGGGGTGAGGATCAGCAGCGCCTCGTCGTCGTGCGCCGCCCGGTTGCGCGAGAGGGAGACCTCGTGCCCTGCCGCCTCGAGAATATCGGCCAGCGCGGCATAGCCGCTGAGCCCCTTCGCCGCCGCATGGCTGCCGCCGTCGTTGGGCCCGCGCGTGGTCTCGCCCGCGCCGATCAGATAGAGCGTCGCGAGGAATGCGAGCGCGCCGAACAGCAGCAGCCCGAGCACGATTTTGGGCCCGAATACGGGGGGATTGAACGCCGGACCGTTCACAGACCGCGCCCCGGCAGGCGCTGGAGCGCGAATTCGGCATAGGCTTCGCGCGCGGCGCGCCAGTCCTCCTCGCCCAGGCTGCGCAGCGCGAACAGGCTGCGCTCGACCCGCTCGGCGATCGCGCCGAAGGCGACGCGCGCCGCGTCGGGCAGCGCGGCCAGTCCGGCCAGTTCGCGCGCGGTGCTCGAAGGCTCGACCCAGTCGGGGCGCGCGGCGGCGATCTGGCCGACGCTGCGCTGGAGCAGCAGGTGGGTCGCCTCGTCGAAGCGGCCCTCGGCGGCGAGCCGGTCGGCGTCTTCCAGCAGCGCGAGCGCCGCGGCGCGGTCGGGCGCCCATTCGGGCTCGGCCTCCTCCGCCCCGCCGCGTCGGCCGAGCGCGAGCGCCGGCCAGACGAGCCGCCAGAGCAGGTAGCCGAGCAGCGCCACGCCGATCGCCAGCAGGACCCATTTGAACACTGGCCACGACATGCCCAGCGCCTCTCCGATCGGGGCCAGAAGGTCGCCGAAGAACTCGAAAATCGCCTTGAGCCACTCCGGAGGCTCCTCCGGCTCGGGCATTTCGACTGGGGAGAACTGGATCGACTGGTCGGCACGCACCGCCTCCCAGCCGCCGCATGCCGGCGGCGCGTCGCCCCCCGCGATGTCGGTCGCGCCCCCGCTCGTCGCCGGCCTCGTCACCCGCCGATTGGTGGCAGGTCGCGCGGGTGCGCGCAAGCCTGCGTGGTCAGCCCCGTTCGCGCGCCTGACGGTAGCTGCCGAGCAGGCGCAGTTCCTTGCAATGGAACGCCAGTTCCTCGATCGCACCGTCGACCCGCGCGTCGCCCGGCGCGCCGAGAATATCGGCGTAGAACATCGTCGCCGCGAAGCTCGCGCCGTCCTGATAGCTTTCGAGCTTGGTCATGTTGACCCCGTTGGTCGCGAAGCAGCCGAGCGCCTTGTAGAGCGCGGCGGGCACGTTCTTCACCTCGAACACGAAGGTCGTCATCGCGGCGGCGCCGTCGAGAGTCGCGGGGTCGAGCGGTTCGCGCGCGAGCACGACGAAGCGGGTGGTGTTGTCGTGCGCGTCCTCGACCCGGTCCTCGACCACTTGCAGCCCGTAGAGCTCGCCCGCGAGCTTCGGGGCGACCGCGGCGAGCTTGGGATCGCGCTTCTCGGCCACGAACGCGGCTGCACCGGCGGTGTCGGCGTGGCTCAGCGGCACGATGCCCCGCTCGCGCAGGAACAGCCGCGACTGGCCGAGCGCCTGCGGATGGCTGTAGGCCGCTTCGAACGGGCCGAAACTGCCATCGGCGTTGGGGATCGCCATCAGCGCGTGGGTGATGGGCATGAAGTGCTCGCCCACGATCGCCAGCCCGCTCTCGGGCAGCAGGAAGTGGATATCGGCCACGCGTCCGTGCTGGCTGTTCTCGATCGGGATGATCGCGCAGCCGGCGCGCCCGTCCTTGACCGCGTCGAGCGCGTCCTCGAACCCGAAGCACGGCAGCGGCAGGTAATCGGGCGCGGCCTCGCTCGCCGCGCGGTGCGAATTGGCGCCGGGCGCGCCCTGGAAGGCGATCGCGCGCGCGGGATCCTGCGCCGCGGCGGCGCGCATCCGTTCGACCATCTCGAGCGCGGGAGCGGGGAAACTGTGCATCGGGGCGAAGCGCCTAGTGCGGCGGCCTCGACGGGGCAAGAACTATGGCTTGCGCTGGCGGGGGGTGCCGACTAGAGCGGCGCCCGAAAACAGCTGCCACAACAGCCCCAACCTGAATGTCTCGGATTCTCAGCGCATGGACGACCGCTTCAACACCGCCGCCGGATGGGTTCTCTTCGCGGGAATCGTCGGGCTTGGCCTTTCGAGCGTGAGCTCGCGCTACTTCGCGACCCACTCGCCCGAAGAGGGCGGCTACCCGATCGAGGGTGCGGTCGAAGAAGGCGGAGGCGAAGTGGCCCTCGATTACGGCGCGCTGCTCGCGGCGGCCGATCCGGCGGTGGGCGAAGCCGCCGCCGCGGCGCGCTGCGGCACGTGCCACACCTTCAACCAGGGCGGCGCGAACGGCCAGGGTCCGAACCTTTACGCGATCATGGGCAAGCCCGTCGGCGAAGGCATCCCCGGCTACACCTTCAGCGACGCGCTCTCGAGCCACGGCGGCTCGTGGACCTACGAGAACATGTTCGCCTGGCTCGAAAGCCCGCGCGGCTTCGCGCCGGGCACCAAGATGAGCTTCGCGGGTCTTTCGAGCCCCGAGGATCGCGCGAACATCATCGCCTACCTGCACGCCAACGGCGGCGGTCCCCCGTTCCCCGCGCCCAACCCGGCCCCAGCAGCGGGTGACGAGCCGGCCGAGGGCGAAGCGGCGGACGCGGCGACGGCTGCGGCGGACGAAGCCGAAGCGGCTGCCGGTAGCGAGCCGGATACGCCCGAGGCCGAGGTGGTTGCACCCGGCGCCGACCAGACCAACCCGGTCGGCGAATAAATCCAAGCGGCTCTGCGGGGGCGCTAATCGCGCCCCTTGAACCCCTGCGCGACGACATACCATTCGGACGAGCCCTTGCGGCTCGCCGGCGGCTTGGCGTGCTTGACCGTGCGGAAATGCTTCTTGAGCAGCGACAGCAGCTCGGTGTCGGTTCCGCCGGCGAGGACCTTGGCGAGAAAGGCCCCGTCTGCCGCCAGCGTCTCGATCGCGAACCATGCGCCCGCTTCGACCAGCCCCATCGTGCGCAAATGGTCCGTCTGCTTGTGGCCGACGGTGTTGGCCGCCATGTCCGACATGACCAGATCGGGCGGGCCGTCGAGCGCGGCTTCGAGCGCGGCCGGGGCAGCGTCCGCCATGAAATCCATCTGCAGGATCGTCACCCCTTCGATCGGCTCGACCTCGAGCAGGTCGATGCCCACGATCGCGGCCTTGGGCGCCTGCTTGCGCACGACCTGGCTCCAGCCGCCCGGTGCGATGCCCAGATCGACCACGCGGCGCGCGCTCTTGAGCAGCGCGAACTTCTCGTCGAGCTCGATCAGCTTGTAGGCCGCGCGGCTGCGATAGCCCTCGGCCCTGGCCTGCTTGACGTAGGGATCGTTGAGCTGGCGTTCGAGCCAGCGGGTGGACGAGGCGGTGCGTCCGCGCGCGCTCGTCACGCGCTTGTCGGGATTGCGGCCGGAACGCGACATCAGCCTTGCCCCGCCGCGGCTGCGCGCCCGTTCTCGCCCGCGTGCCCGCTCGAGGGGTCCGCCGCCATCAGGCTGCGCAGGATACCCTCGCGGATGCCCCGGTCGGCGACCCCCAGACGGCCGGCGGGCCAGATGTCGAGGATCGATTCGAGGATCGCGCAGCCCGCCACCACGAGTTCGGCGCGGTCGTTGCCGATGCACGGCAGCCGGCCGCGCTCCTTCGGGGTCATCGTCGCGAGCCGCGTGCTGATCGTGCGCATCGCGCCCGAGGGCACGATCAGCCCATCGACCGCGCGCCGGTCGTATTGCGGCAGCTCGAGGTGGACGCTGGCGAGCGTGGTCACCGTGCCGCTGGTGCCGAGCAGGCGGATTTCCGCTTCGGTCTCGGCGTGCGTGGCGATCCGTTCGGCGAAGGGCGCGAAGCTCTCGGCGACGACGCGGCGCATTTCCGTGTAGCGCGCGCTGCGCTCCTCCGGCTCGCCATCGACCGCGCCGACCGTGTCGGTCAGCGAGACCACGCCCCACGGCACGCTCTGCCAGTCGAGGATGCGCGGCACGCGCCCCCCCGGCTCGATCAGCACCAGCTCGGTCGAGCCGCCGCCGATGTCGAAGATCACTGCCGGGCCTTCGCCGCTTTCGAGCAGGATATGGCACCCCAGCACCGCTAGCCGCGCCTCCTCCTGCGCCGAAATGATATCGAGCACGATGCCGGTCTCGCGCCGCACGCGTTCGATGAATTCGGCGCCGTTGACCGCGCGGCGGCAGGCCTCGGTCGCGACCGAGCGCGCCAGATGGACGTTGCGCCGCCGCAGCTTGTCGGCGCAGACGTGGAGCGCGCCAAGCGCGCGGTCCATCGCCGCGTCGCTCAGCCGGCCCGACATCGCCAGCCCTTCGCCCAGCCGCACCACGCGGCTGAACGCATCGATCACAGTGAAATTCTCGCCCGAAGGGCGCGCGATCAGCAGGCGACAGTTGTTGGTGCCGAGATCGAGCGCGGCGTAGGCCTGACGGCGCTGCGGCGCACCCCCGCTTCGCTCACCGCCACGC